>NZ_JAVIHI010000025.1:0-30772 GCF_036680365.1 Streptococcus sp. SS-4456
GATGGGGTGGTTTCAGCATTAAAACAGCCATTTTTCTCTAAAAACAGTAAAAAAGACAAACACCAAAACGATGTTTGTCTGCAATCTGAAAAATCCGCCAAAGAGCGGATTTTTTCTTTTCATGCTGATTAGAACAAACCAATAGCTGTCCCATCTTCTGCCACATCCATGTTGAGAGCTGCGGGTGCTTTTGGCAAACCAGGCATAGTCATAACATCACCTGTCAATGCCACGATAAAGCCTGCTCCCAATTTTGGAACGAATTCACGGACTGTAATGTCAAAGTCAGTCGGTGCCCCCAATGCAAACTGATCATCTGAGAAGCTGTATTGGGTCTTGGCCATGCAGACTGGCAACTTGTCCCAACCATTCTTAGCAAATTCAACCAATTGATTACGAGCCTTCTTCTCAAAGACAACGCCTGTACCACCATAGATTTGGGTAACAATCTTAGTTACTTTTTCTTCTAAACTGTCCTCAGCCTTATAGAGACGTTGGTAGTTGGCTGCTTGATTCTCAATAGTAGCAACAACTGTTTCAGCCAATTCAACACCACCATCAGCGCCATTTGCCCATACGCTAGCCAATTCAACAGGTACACCAATCTCAGCACAAAGTTCTTTCAATGCAGCGATTTCGTCAGCTGTGTCAGATACAAATTCATTGATAGCAACGACCGCTGGAATACCGTATTTCTGAATATTTTCAACGTGGCGTTTCAAGTTAGAAAAACCAGCTTTCACTGCCTCTACATTTTCAGTAGATAGTTCTGTCTTAGCTACACCACCATGCATTTTAAGTGCACGAAGTGTGGCAACAATGACTACTGCATCCGGAGCTTTTGGCAAGTTTGGCACTTTAATATCAAGGAATTTCTCTGCTCCAAGGTCAGCACCAAATCCTGCTTCTGTGACAGTATAGTCAGCCAATCGCATAGCTGTTGTGGTAGCGAGAACTGAGTTACAGCCATGGGCGATGTTGGCAAATGGACCGCCGTGGACAAAGGCTGGCGTTCCATAGATGGTTTGGACAAGGTTTGGTTTAATAGCGTCCTTCAAAATGAGGGTCAAAGCACCTTCCACCGCCAAATCACGCACATAGACAGGACTGCGGTCGAAACGATATCCAATGACGATATTTGCCAAACGTTCTTTCAAGTCATTGATGTCTGTCGCCAAACACAAAATCGCCATGATTTCAGACGCCACCGTAATGTCAAAACCATCTTCACGAGGAATACCGTTGAGCGGTCCGCCCAAGCCAACTGTTACTTTACGAAGCGCGCGGTCGTTGAGATCCACAACACGTTTCCAAATGATACGGCGCTGGTCAATGCCAATCGCATTTCCTTGGTGGATATGGTTATCAATCAAGGCAGAAAGAGCATTGTTTGCTGTCGTAATGGCATGCATATCCCCTGTAAAGTGCAGGTTAATATCTTCCATAGGTAAGACTTGGGCAAAGCCACCACCAGCAGCTCCGCCTTTGATCCCCATGACAGGACCCAAAGAAGGCTCACGAAGGGCAATCATGGTTTTTTTGCCAATTTTTGACAAAGCATCAGCCAAACCGATAGTAATGGTTGACTTCCCTTCTCCTGCAGGTGTTGGGTTGATAGCAGTCACCAAGATCAATTTCCCTGGCGCATTGTCTTTTACCGCATTGATTTTATCAAAGGACAATTTGGCCTTGTATTTCCCGTAAAGTTCGATATCATCAAAGCTAATACCAACTTTTTCAACGATTTCAGTAATAGGTTTCAAGGTCACACTTTGTGCAATTTCAATATCTGTTTTCATGAGAGCTCCATTTCCATTTTTTTCACAAACATTATACCATAGAAAAAATGATTTTCGCATATTTTCCGGAGTTATTGCAGATAATGTACGGTTTTTAGATACAATTATTCCCGATGAAACCATAATCATTTCAGTTAGGGAGATGATTTAATAAATCTTTGTGAAAAGACCTTCTCTGAAACTTTACGAAAAATGGAAATTCTAGTACAATATGAACATGAAACTATTGATTACATCTGGTGGCACCAGTGAAGCCATTGACCAAGTCCGTTCCATCACCAATCATGCCTCTGGCAATCTGGGTAAAATCATTGCTGAGAAAGCTTTGAAACTTGGACATGAGGTCACGCTTGTCACTACCAAGCAGGCTGTCAAACCTGAACCACAGAAGAATTTAATTATTATTGAAATTACAAATGTTGAAAGTTTACAATCAACTTTAGAACCTTTGGTCAAGACCCACCATGCCCTTATCCATAGCATGGCCGTATCGGATTATACACCTGTTTACATGACTGGCTTGGAGGAGGTTCAGGCAACCGAAGATATTACTAGCTTATTGGATAAGAAAAATGCTGAAAGCAAGATTGCTTCCAAGGATGACTACCAAGTCCTTTTCCTCAAAAAAACACCTAAGGTTATTTCCTATGTCAAACAATGGAACCCAACTATCCAACTCATCGGATTTAAACTTTTGGTCGATGTTTCTAAGGAAGAATTATTTGCTGTTGCTCGCCAAAGCATTGAACGCAATGGTGCAGATTACATCCTTGCTAATGACTTGACAGATATCAAGGGCAATCAACATATTGCCTATTTAGTAGACAAGACTTCCGAAGTTCAAGCTCAGACGAAAGAAGAAATTGCCCAACTCATTTTGGAAACTCTCGAAAAAGGAGAAAAACATGGCTAACATTACTCTGGCTGTAACTGGCTCCATTTCCGCCTACAAGGCTGCTGATTTAACCAGTCAATTGACCAAGCTCGGCCATCAGGTAACTGTCCTTATGAGCCGCTCTGCTATGGACTTTATCACGCCCTTGACCTTCCAATCCCTGTCAAAAAATCTAGTCCATACAGATGTCATGTTGGAAGAAAATCCTAGTTCTATCAAACACATTGATATTGCCAAAGCGACAGATTTATTTATAGTAGCCCCTGCTTCTGCCAATTCCATCGCTAAACTAGCCCACGGGCTGGCAGACAATATGGTCACTGCAACAGCCCTGGCCCTGCCCCTTGGAACTAAAAAGCTGATTGCCCCTGCTATGAATACCAATATGTACCTGAACCCTGCCACACAGAATAATCTCAAAACCTTGTCAGAATATGGCTTTGAGGAAATTAAACCACGCGAAGCCCTACTAGCCTGTGGCGATTTTGGGACAGGTGCCCTAGCTGAAATCGAGATTATATTAGAGAAAGTGAGTTCTAGTTTAAATGAAATCAAAAAAAACTAATCAAGTCGCTACACTTGCGATTTTTATTGCTATTATGGTGGTTATTGAAACCATTAGTCAGGCTATCTTTGCGGCCTTTGTCCTTCCTGTAAAACCAACTATCACCCATATCCCCGTTATTATCGCAAGTATCATCTATGGTCCTCGTATTGGGGCTCAACTGGGTGGTTTTATGGGAATTATGAGTATCATCCGAAACAGTATAATACTTTCACCTTTGAGCTATGTCTTCTCACCTTTTGTTGAGAATGGAAATCTATTCTCAGTACTCATCGCACTTGTACCACGGATTTTGATTGGAATTACTCCCTACTTCATCTACAAATTGTGGCAAAACAAAGCTGGTCTGGGACTTGCTGGTTTAACTGGGACACTCACAAACACCATCTTTGTATTGTCAGGAATTTTCATTTTCTTCGGCGGGGTCTTCAAGGGCGATATAAAGGCAGTCCTTGCAGCAATCGTTTCAGTCAATTCTATCGCTGAAATGGCGATTGCCACCATTCTAACCCTTGCCATTGTCCCAGTCTTACAGAAAGTTAAAAAATAAATATCAGAAAATCACGTGAAAGCGTGATTTTTCTTTTCAAACATGGTATAATGAAAGCGGTTAAAAGAAAATTATATAAGGAGATATGCGATGACTTATCAAGAAACCTATCAAACATGGCTCGACTTTGCAGACCTTCCAGACTACTTGCGTGAAGAATTAGTCGCAATGGATGAAAAGACCAAAGAAGATGCCTTCTATACAAACCTTGAGTTTGGTACAGCCGGTATGCGTGGCTATATTGGCGCTGGTACTAACCGTATCAACGTTTTCGTTGTACGTCAAGCTACTGAAGGTTTGGCAAAGTTGGTAGAATCCAAAGGTGAAGAAGCTAAAAAACGTGGTGTAGCTATCGCTTACGACTCACGTCACTTCTCTCCAGAATTTGCTTTTGAGTCTGCTCAAGTATTGGCAGCCCATGGTATCAAATCTTATGTATTTGAAAGCCTTCGCCCAACTCCTGAATTGTCATTTGCTGTTCGTCATTACAACGCCATCGCAGGTATCATGGTGACTGCCAGCCACAACCCCAAAGAATTTAACGGCTACAAGGTTTACGGTGAAGATGGTGGACAAATGCCACCTGCTGATGCAGATGCATTGACCAACTTCATCCGTGCCATTGACAATCCATTTGCAGTTGAATTGGCTGAGCTTGAAGCAAGTAAGGAAAATGGTTTGATTACAGTTCTTGGCGAAGAAACTGACGTTAAATACCTTGAAGAACTCAAAGACCTCAACATCAATCCTGACTTGATTGCTGAGTATGGAAAGGACATGAAGATTGTTTACACACCACTTCATGGTACAGGGGAAATGTTGGCTCGTCGTGCTCTTGCACAGGCTGGTTTTGAATCTGTCCAAGTTGTGGAAACTCAAGCAACTGCTGACCCTGACTTCTCAACTGTCGCTTCACCAAACCCAGAAAGCCAAGCTGCATTTGCCCTTGCGGAAGAATTGGGCCGTGAAGTCGGGGCAGATGTCCTTCTTGCAACTGACCCTGACGCTGACCGTGTTGGTGTTGAAGTTCGTCAAGCTGATGGTTCATATTGGAACCTTTCTGGTAACCAAATCGGTGCTATCATCGCAAAATACATCCTTGAAGCCCACAAGCAAGCAGGCACACTTCCTGCAAACGCTGCCCTTGCTAAGTCAATCGTTTCAACTGAGTTGGTAACCAAGATTGCTGAAAGCTACGGTGCTACCATGTTCAACGTCTTGACTGGTTTCAAATTCATCGCTGAGAAAATCCAAGAGTTCGAAGAAAAACACAACCATACTTACATGTTTGGTTTTGAAGAAAGCTTTGGTTATCTCATCAAGCCATTCGTGCGCGACAAGGATGCTATCCAGGCTGTACTTATGGTTGCTGAAATTGCTGCCTACTACCGCTCTCGTGGCATGACCTTGGCTGACGGTATCGATGAAATCTTCAAAGAATACGGCTACTTTGCTGAGAAAACAATTTCTGTTACACTTTCTGGTAAAGATGGTGCAGAGCAAATCAAGGCAATCATGGCTAAATTCCGTGACAATTCACCAGCCCAATTCAACGCAACAGACATCGCAGTCTTTGAGGACTTCGCCCTTCAAACCAAAACAGATAAAGATGGAAATGTTGAAAAACTCACTACTCCTCCATCAGACGTCTTAAAATACACCTTGGCAGATGATTCATGGTTTGCTGTTCGTCCTTCAGGAACAGAACCAAAAATCAAATTCTACATCGCAACAGTCGGTGAAACACTTGCTGAAGCAGAAGAAAAAATCGCCAACATCGAAAAAGAAATCAACGAATTTGTTGGGTAAGATTAAAAGCAAAAAGAGTCGCAGACGCGGCTCTTTTAGTATTTAAAAATCAAAGTGATAGCATGCCCAGGACTCTACGGTTTTGTCTGGTTCCAGCAAGTGACTTTTTTCAATAGAAGCTAGGCATTCTAAGCTAAAGGCTCCTTGTTTGACCGCTAGCTTAGGATTATTGTTATTGTAGGTATAGAGGACCAGTCCATCTTGATTCGTTGAAAGATGGAGTTTAATTTTACCATCTGGGCTTGTTACTGTTGCAGTCCGTGCAGGCTTGGTTAGTAACCAACAATTATCAAAACCGCCTAATAGTTCCAGTTGAGGATGAGATTGACCAAGACCTTCTCCAAATGATTTTTCAAATCGATAATCATAGGGAGTTTGACTGACCTGATGGATGCCATCAAATCTACCCTGCTCAGTATAATACTGAACCCTATCAGCCTCTATCTGTAAGCCATGGTCATGAATAGGCTCCATAAAATTCCCTGTCAAATTAAAGAAGGCGTGATTGGTCGGATTGAAGAGCGTTGCTTGACTACTTCTTCCTTTATAACTGACATGGAGTGAGTTATCTTCTCGCAAGCAATAGGTAGCTGACAATTGAATCGGACCAGGAAATCCGTTGTAGTTATCTGCCAAGGTCAATATAAAAGTAACACTATTATTTTGGACATCGCATTCTGATTGCCATAGCTGCATGCTAGCTGATTTTGGACCAGAATGCAATGAGAAGCCTGGACCATTTTCAGCCAATTCCAAGACTCGATCATAAAGAGTGATTTCCCCCTGGAACAAACGACCTGCTACTGGAGCAACTGTTGCACCAATATAGGGTGTTTCTTGGTATTCTTCAGCAGAATGACGGCTTAAACAGACATTTCGTAAGCCCCTATTTTCTTCTACCGGAAGTAGAATGTTAACAATCCTCGCTCCAAAGTCAGTCAAAACAACCTGCATCCCTTTGGAATTTTTCAAACGATAGGTTAATGAACCCAAACCAAACGGCTGAATGTCAATGGAATTCATATGCTCACCTACTTATTATTCATTTTCTTCAAAAACGATTTGACCAGCGATTACGGTTTTCTTAACTGCTAAATCATCGGATAATATGAGGAAATCCGCTGCTTTTCCATAGTCAATTGAACCGACAGTATCAAATACCCCAAGCAGTTTGGCAGGATTTTCCGTCAACAGTGGTAAGACTTTTTCTACCTTCTCACCTGTAAATTTGCAAATATTTTTTAGTGCCCGAATAGTTGTCAGGGTACTTCCTGCACGAACCTTTTCAGTTGCCAGTTGTGCATCCCCATCTATAACGACAATATCATTCACACCAAGCTTGTAATTGCCATCTGGTAAACCCGCAGCCATAATCGAGTCAGTAATCGCGATAACACGTTCCCAACCTTTTGTTGCTAGGAGCATCTTGACCGTACCTGGATAAAGGTGGCGACCATCACAAATGGCTTCACAATAGACGCTTTCCTTTTCCAATACTGCTCCCATGATGGCTGGCTCATGCTGATGGAAAAGTCGCATAGCATTGAAGGTGTGGGTACAGGTTTCTGCTCCCTTTTCAATAGCCTGACAGGCAATATCATAAGTCGCTGCAGAATGTCCAATTGAAACCTTGATGCCCAACTGTCGCAAACTTGGAATGGCTTCAAGTACACCTGGAACTTCTGGAGCAACAGTAATATAGCGTATATCTCCTTGTGCCCGCTCTTGCAAAGATTGGACCATTTTTGCATCGTAGTCAACCAAGAGATGGGCCGGCATAGAGCCACGATACTCATGCGATAAGAATGGACCTTCTAGATGGATACCACGAATGACTTTTGCAGTGCTTTCCCTGTAGATATTATATGCATCGATACAGGCTTCAATTTGCGGTAGTTCATCTGTCACCAAAGACATATGGGCATAGGTCGTTCCCTGACTAGCAAAGAACTGACTGACTTTTTCTAGACTATCTGGATCAGCATGGTTAAAATCTACATGGTAGCCACCATGGCTATGAATATCAAAAAATCCTGGAACTACAAGATGACCTTGAGCGTCAATGACTGCTGCACCGTCTGCTTCAAGGTTCTTCCCAAATAAACTAAAGCGTCCATCTTCAATCAGAATATCTTCATCTAAAAATTGTCTGTTCCGATAGACTTTACCATTTTTTATTACTAATTTTGTCATGTATTCACTCCTTACTGGGCTAAATATTCACTGAGGTAGAGCTGATAATCTGGGTGGTTTTGTAGAAGGGTCACTGGAAAATCTGCACTTGGTTCAGCGCAAGCTGCCCGACGTACAACTCCATAATGCCATTCTCTAAAGACTCCAAGCCGAACCTTTCGAGCTTGTAAGATTTCCTTCATTCCGATTGTTACACAATAGGTAGGCATAGCTTCCAAAGCACCACGCAGGTCACCAATGGAATTTACAGCCCGTGTTTCAGCTGCAATTTCTAACACTCTTGTTGGTAAATGCGCAAAGGCATCCTTAGTCATACTTGGCTCTGGTTCATTAAAGGCCACGTGTCCATTGATGCCAATTCCTCCAAGACACAAATCGACCTTTCCAAGTTTACTAATGGTCTCTGAGATCTGCTCCAAGTCCCTTGGATCAGGGAAAATCCGTTGCTCTTCAGGCATAATCAAATCAGGAGCAATCTGGCTGTAGACTGTTCGATTCATAAAACCACGAAAACTGAGCGGATGGTTAATATCAATCCACTCTTTTTCACCAGACAGGTACTCATCCATGTTGATGAACCAAACAGAAGCTAGGCTAACTCTTTTCTCATTGACCATTTTTACAAAATAAGGATAGTGCCCTACAGGACCGACTGGGCAAATGATAACCGTCGGTTCATCTTTGGCATTATTGGCTTCGATTGTATCCACCATTTCTCGAGCTAAGGCTTGAAAAATATCATCGTTTGTTTTCGCAACAACCAAAGGTACCTTACTTTCTTGAATGAAAGCTTCTCCCTTGAGCTTATAATACTCTTGCATAGTTCCTCCATTTTATTATTTGACTAGAACAGATGTTCTAAATTTAATTCTCGGATGGTTTGGACAACCTCCTTACTTCTACGTACTCCAAATTTTTTTAATATAGAGGTTATCTGGGTTTTAATGGTAACAGGTTCTACATACCGTAGTTTTGCCATATCAGATATTTTATAATTGTCTAATAACAACCTGACAATTTCTCTTTCAGAAATGGTTAGTCTGGAAAGATTAGTGATAAAAAACAAAAGACTTTTTTCTGATTTTTGTAGACGTTTGTATTCTTGAACCAGAACTTCTTGGGCAATTCCTTCCATCAGAGGATGGCCGGCCATGACGGCATGGATATGATGAAATATCTGCTTATAGTCCACACCTTTGACAATATAGTCTACTGCAGGAGTTGCCATTGCTGTAAGAATGGTTTGCCGACTTTCATGAGCAGTTAGGTAAATAACTTGGGTCTTAATACCTAAGTCCCCTATCTTTTCTGCTGCGATGATTCCTGCATTCATGGTTTCCATTTCTATATCCATCAATACGATATCAGGTGGATTTTGTTTAACCAATTCCACCAACTCTTCTCCCGACTTTGCTAAACCAGTGACTGTGAAAGCGGGATTCTTATCAATGGCTTCCGCTAGATCTTCAAGAATATAAGGCATATCCTCAGCTATCATGACTTCTATCATTGGTGTTACCTCCTGCTTGATATTTTGGAAGATAGACTGTAAAGGTTGTTCCAACACCCAGCTTACTATCACAATAAATACCGCCATAATGGTCCTTTAATATTCCACGAACAAAGTAAAGGCCCATCCCCCAGTTTGTTGAGGAATTTTTCTGCGAATAAAAGGGTTCAAAAATTTTCGAATATAGCCTTTTATTGACTCCACAACCGTTATCTTTCACTTCAATCACCGTAAAGGCTCGAACGTTTCTCAGGATTAGTTCAATCTTCCCTTGCCCTCTCTGAATCTTTTGCAAATTGGCTTCATGGGCATTGGACAAAAGATTACTAAGAGCCTCGCTCAACAAGTCCTTATCCGCTAAAATATAAGCATCCGCCTGGCACACCAAATCAATTTCCTGCTGGGGATACTGCTGATGAAATAACTCAATGGCTGCAAATAAGACCTCTCGGGCTGGTACAGGAACTAGATAGGAGGTATTGACACGGATGGAACGATAAAAGCGATTGATTTTGTCAAGACTATCCGAAATATCCTGTTCCAAATCTGTCACATATTTGTCAATCACTTCCTGATTGCTACCTTCTTGAATGGCTGTTTTTAATCGTTTGCTAACGATTTGATGTGACAAGAGTTGATTCTTCATGCCATGAATAAACATGGAAGTGGCTGGAGCAATCAATTGCGCTTTTTTCTGAATAGCGACTTCTTGTCGCGTAACGGAAATAGCCCCCTGTATATAACGGACCAAGCCAATTGCACCAAGGATGGTCACTACCAGTGTTGCCATGACCAGAACATAATACAAGCGAACGGGCAACAGCGTGCTAAAATAGAAAACTCCTTGCTGCCAGACATAGTTCGAAAGATAAAAATAGTAAATTTGACCAGGTTCCTGCACAAAATAGAGCAAGTATAAACCTGTCAAAGAAGTAATCAGCAAGGCAATCAGGAAAAATTGCCTACGAAATACTGTTAATTCGATAGACAACAACTCCTTGTAGACGATACCCATTGCCACTAGGGTCATACCAATTAACAATAAATTGACCAAACTCATGGTCCCTTCCATGATATCTGGAACGGTGATAAAAAAGGTAAAGAGTGGAGGACTAGAAAGTAAAAGCGTTACAACATTTAGCAATAATATCCACTTAAATCTAGGCATCAAGCTTCTCGCCTTTGGAGAAAGGGAATATGAAACGGCCACTCTGAGCAAAAAATAAGGGAAAAAACATCTTCCAATGGCTAATAGAAACCCCAGTTGGTGGAGGGTGATTGGTAAGGAACGTAAACTATCTCGAACGAGCTTATTGATGAAAAAGAAAGCAATAAAATCATCTTCGATTCCACCTTTTTTAGCAATATAGATTACAACTGTTCCAACGGTTAATACAAGGCTAAAGAGTAAACTTGAAATAGCAACCGACTCACGAGCACGGTAAAAGAAAGGCAAAATAGCCGAAACTATCACAAATAACAGCAATAGCAAAATAAGCATACTTTCTCCTTTCTACATTTCATTTTGATAACCAATCACTCCGAGAATATTTAGAAAAAAATAGAGCAAAGCAGGGGGAAATCCATCCTCCTGCCTCCACTTCTCAAGGTTTCTATCACTACATTTGGAACCACATAGATTACTTAAGACTATTTAGCGCCTTGCTCATTTGATCGATGAAGACATATTCAGTCACATCACGAGGAGCGCTTACTGCACCTGCTTTGATAAAGTTTTCTTGTTGTTTTTCATAATAGACTTTTAGGTCACCACTATCGATGAGTTCCTTAATTTGCTTACTGGTCAACCAATCACCATCGTTCAACTGCTCTTTAATGGTTGCAACATCTCCACCGATTTGTTTAGCAGTCCATTCAGCAACTTCTTCTTCATGCTCAGCACGGTAGTCCATTGCACGATAAAGACCTTTCAAGAACTTAGCTACTTTTCCGCTATTTTTTTCAGAATAGCCAGGTGTGGTTGCATAAGAAGCAATGGATGGGAATTCCTTAGCATAGCGTACGTTATTTGCAAGAGAAACTGCCTTATCACCCAACTCGTCTTTAATAGCTGTGGTATTTGGTGACCAAGTTGCTGCAGCATCAATTGAACCTGAAATCATAGCTGTAACAATTGCTGAAGCATCCATATCCACAATTTCAACATCTGTTTCAGCCAAGCCAGCTTCTGCCAATGCTAGTCGAAGAATGGTTTCTGCTGAAGTTCCAGAAGCTGATGCAATTTTTTTACCTTTCAAATCAGCTAGGCTATTAACACCTTTATCAGTACGGCCAATCACTTCATCCGCATTGCCAAGTTGTGAGAAGGAAATAACTTCTGCACGACCTTCAATCGGTAATTTATGGGCACCTGGGCCAATGTTACCAATATCAATAGTGCCTGATTCCATGGCTGCAATAATAGTTGGTCCGTCAGCGAACTCAACCAATTTTACATCCAAGCCTTCTTCTTCAAAGATACCAGAATTGACACCTGCAATAATATCATGCAAACTAGCGTAGTTTGGCATATAAGCGATATTGATGGTTTCCAATGCAGGTGCTGATTCTTCTGTAGCTTTTTCAGCAGTTGTATTGGAAGTGCTTGTTGAACAAGCAGCTAGACCGACAGCTGCTAAGAAGCACACTGTTGAACGAAAAATCTTAGATTTGTTTAGTTGAAACATAATCTACTCCTTTCAAAAATTTTTTTGACTTATTTTCTGACTTCTAAGTACTCTTCATAAACTTGTGACCAAATGTAGTTTTTGATGTCTAGAAATTCCTTACTTAATTTTGTAGCTTGATCTCTTGGATGCGGAATATTGATATCCACAATTTCTTTGATACGACCTGGACGGGCACTCATGATAATAACGCGACTTCCAAGAATAATAGCTTCATCCACATCGTGAGTGATAAAGAAGCAGGTCTTCCTCTCCTTTTCCCATGTTTTTATCAACTCTTCCTGTAACTGTGTTCTAGTCTGAGCATCTAGAGCTCCAAATGGCTCATCCATTAGCAGAATTGAAGGATTGACCGCGTAAGCTCTGGCAATGGCAACACGCTGCTTCATACCGCCTGATAACTCTTTTGGATAATGATCCGCAAAGTCTTGCAAGTCCACCATTTTGATATAGCGTTCTGCAATCTGCGCTGCTTCTTCTTTGGACTTGCCTTGCATCTCAAGACCAAACATAACATTTTTCTTGACAGTTAACCAAGGAAATAAGGCATATTGCTGAAAGACAACTCCTCGGTCAACACCTGTTCCGACGACTTCTTTTCCGTCACAATACACTTTGCCTTTTGTTGGACTAGATAATCCTGCAATGATATTCAACAGTGTGGATTTTCCACAACCAGATGGACCAACAACCGTGATAAACTCATTTTCATAAATGTCCAGGTTAACACCATTTAGGGCAACGACTTCCCCATTTCTAGTAGGGAAAGACTTGACTACATTATCGATTTTAACTTTTACAGTTCCTGTTTCTCTTGCCATCCAGTCAACTTCCTTTCCATTTCAGCCACTAATTTGTTCACCACAATTCCGATAATACCGATAATTAAAATATAAAGTAGCATAGGTGGTGAATCAAAGGAGTTATTCAAGGAACGAATCCGCATTCCCAATCCAGCAGAGGCACCTGTTGATTCTGCCGCTATCAAGGTTGTCAAAGCAACAGATGTTCCCAAACGAATGGCAGTCATGACAAATGGTAGAGAGGCTGGAATGAGAATCCGTTTAAAAATATCCAAATCCGAAGCTCCCAAAATACGAGCTGCCTTTATGAGGGTAGGATCAATATTGATGACCCCTTGATAAATGGTAATCGTCATCGTTAAAAATGTAGCGATCGTAATAACAATAACCTGTGGTAAACGACCTACACCTGCTGAAATAACAACCAGCGGCACATAAGCCAAGGGTGGAATATTTCGGATAAATTGAATCCAAGGTTCTACGATATTACGATATGGAACATACCAAGCCATGACCATGGCATTTGGTACAGACAAGGCAAAACCAGCTAGAAATCCTAGAACGACTGAAATTAAACTTGACTTGATATCCTCAAAGAAGACTCCCCGCTCAATCATTTTAAACAATGATTCCCAGACCAAGCTAATATTTGGAAAACTTCGAGCAGTTTTCTCGTTAATAGACAAGAGCCACCAGACAATTAAAGCGACTATGAGCGACAGGGTTAGCCAAGCATACTTTTCTAGCTTTGCATTTTGAAATAGAGATTTCTTACCCACTAAAAGTACCTCCTTTATGTAGTTCTTAACTAAATTGTAAGCGTTACCAAAAGAAAATACAAGTCAGAAAAAATTTCATACTTTTATTGGATATTGAACTAAAAAAGTTTGATGAGGTTATAAAGGTTGATCAAGAGTACAACAAGAATAACAGCTTGAAAGGTTCTTTCGACCTTTTTAACAGATAATCGTTTGCTCAGATAGGCTCCTAAAAATCCACCAATAATAGCAGCTGGCACGATATAGAACAATAAACTCAAATCGAATTGTCCTAATTGTCCTTGCACTAGTATCGTTGCAAGCTTAGACAATTGTGAAAACAGTATCGTTGCAATTGAATAGACCGTCGCTTCTTTTATTGGGAGAGAAAAGACTAACATCAACAAGGATACATTGATAGGACCGCCACCAATTCCCAATAGGCTAGCAAGGCTACCTAATACCAGACCACAGGCTAGATAAGCAATCTTACTAGTCTGATTGAAACTGCGCAAATTCTTGATAGAATACAGGAAAGCAAATATAAGGCTCAGCATGGTCAATAGGATTTGAAATACTAAGACTTGCTCATCATTTTCCATATTGCTTAACAACCAATTTAAGAGATGGTTGCCAAGAATGCCACCTAAAATTGCACCAAATGACAGAAAGCCTACCTTCATCCAGGATAGAACAACACCCTGCCTAACCTGACGATAGGTTGAAACAAGGGACATGGTAAAGACTGCTACGGAAGAATAGAAGGAAATAGTCGCTACAGAATGTGCTCCTATCAAGTCCAGCAAGGGTTTAATGATGACACCCCCGCCCATACCTGAAACAGCACCAACCATATTTGCGACCACGATGATGAAAAAATAAAGTAAACCTAGGAGCTCCATATCTTGCTACCTCCCAAATTCCATTTGTTATTCTTCATTGCTAGCCTTCATAACGCGGTGCCATCGGAGGTAGCTCATCCTTCATCATCAAATGAACGGCTGCTGTTTTAAAGGCCTTAGGCAGGGCAAGGATATTTGGATTTTTTCCAACGAATTTCTTCTTAGCATCTTCAAGAGCTTCTTCAAAAGTTGCCCTGGTCTTCAATCCCATACCACGCGCATAACCAGGCTTTTCGGCACCAACCAAATAAATAGCAGCTGTATGTTTCTCAGCCAAGTGACCACAAGAAATCATACTAAAACCATGGAAGGGATGAAAGGCGTTAGCATAACGATACTTACGAATATATTCTTCATTGGTCGCAAAATATTCACCATAACGGTTCAAATCAACCAGGGTATCTCCTTCCTTCAGGAAGAGGTCATAGAGTTCTGGTAAGTAAGGCCATAGACTTTCATTGAAGTAGCCATTACAAGTGCTTGCACAGATAAAGACACAATTATCGCTCATAATCCGTTTGTGACGGATTACTTGAGCAGACAGGGCCTGCATCAACATGATTGGATTGGTTCCCATACCATCACCATAGTGGAAAAACTGAGGCATACCAAAAACGATAATGTCATACTTTTTCTCTGCAAAAGGTACATAGGTTCTGGCATTACCAATCTTCCAAGCCTGCTTTTGAACTTCATCAGCAGATCCACTATTGATCTCAATTTGACGGGATTTGGTGTCCAAAACAGCATCACAGCAGAAAAATTTCTTGCCCATTTTTTCTTCCATGTGCATACCAATTTCATCAAACTTATGGCGCATGAGAGAATCATTATTGACTGGAACAAAATCTTTTCTGTGCATGACTTTTGGTACATGGTGGGAAGCTATAGATTTCCAGTGGGTAATACCTGTTGAACAATGCTTATAGCCACCAGAATAGCCACCATAAGGATTGCCTTGCGTATGACCAATCAGAATCGCTACATCACTTTCATATACATACTTGTTCATGATGACAGGATCGCCCTGTCTCGTCTTACCTAAATCAATTAAATGCTCATAGTCCTCGCTATCATGGTTGATAATTTGACCTGTTGGAGCAAATTGATGATAGAGGTCGGCTCCTAGAACACCGAGAATTTCCTTTTCTGTATTTTTTCGATGCAAACCGTTAGAGCAGATTAGTAATATATCCTCTTTTTTTACCCCAACACTATACAACTCATCCAAAATCAGCTTGATGGATACCTTGCGATGGGCTGTAGCCTGTTCGCCTCCCTTTACCCTATCAGGAAAGACTATCGTTACCTTGCTACCTGGCTTGGCTAATTCTGTCAAAGGGGGCATCCCAAGTGGATTACGTATGGACTCCAAGGTTGCAGCTTCTATTTCCTCCTCAGGTAGACAGGGTGGATCTGCTACTGTTTCACCTGGAATAAACACATCTGTATTGTCTGGCAATTCTGCGGTCATGGTTCCATGACCGTATTCAAATTCAATTTTCATCAATAACTACCTACTATCTTTCTTTTAGGAATAAGTCCGCAATAGCAACATACTCATCAGGGTAAAATCCAATATCACCTGTAAATCGTGTCAAGGCAATCAAGCCACCATCAAGGTTTGGAATCTTGGCTAAACTACCAGCATTGTCTAATTTTAGACCACCTCCGTAAATCACATCAAGTGTCGGATAAAGAGTTTTAATGTAGCTAACTACTTCTTCCACCTGCGAGCTAGTAGGCGGTGTCTTACCTGGACCGATAGCCCAAACTGGCTCATAGGCAATGACAATATTTTCTAAGTCCACCTGTTCTAACCCAAGTTGCAATTGAGTTTTCAACACTTCTTGCCAATTCTCTCTCTCCTCCAGAGTTTCTCCGATACAATACAATACCTTCAAACCTGCCTCTTGAGCAGCTAGAATTTCTTCCCTCAGAATGCAGTTGACAGATGAAAAATCCGTAATACCTGCCTGACTCAGTATGCCTTTCTTATCCAGTCGTTCTTCCAAATGACCGATAATAGTGGCTCTTACCCCCAATTGCCTCATACTATTTGCAGTTCGGTGGCTGGTAAATGCTCCAAAATTGCCATCAATTGCAGTATCTGCTCGATAGACACTTTGACACCCCAAGTGAAATAACTCCTCATCTTCTAAGGCAGACGCTGCTGAAATAATATGAGCTTCAGGGAAATAGATGGTAAATTCCACATCTGGATAGACTGATTTCAAACTATCCAAACGGTCACAAACTGCTTTTACAATGGTAGTCCCCCACTCGTCAGGATGGGATAAGTCATTTACACCACCATATTGTTTCAAAATGTCAAACCTCTTTAAATTCAAATGAATATGGTTCATACTTCCTCCTTACTAATTTTTTCGTTGCAACTCTTCGTTCATTCGCCCTGTTTCATAACCGAAAAGATCGAGAGATACATAGATAAAACCGTATTTTTTTAATGTTTCCACAATCAAATCTCGTTTTGCAAAGGCCAAAACCAATTGCTCTTTTCCCACTTCAATCCGTGCCAAACTGCCATGATGTCTGACTCTGACTTGCTCTAGTCCAATTTTTGCTAAGAAGGCCTCACTTTTCATGACCTGTTTTATCTTTTCACTCGTAATTAAACTGCCATAAGGAAACCTCGACATGACACTACAAGAGGAAGGTTGATTCCAATTGATCCCTGACATCTTTTTGGCAGCGTTTCGAACTTCAACTTTTGAAAATCCTGCTATTTGAAGGGGACTTTGAACGCCCAGTTTATCTCTAGCTTTTAATCCTGGACGGACATCAAACAAATCATCTATTATCATTCCGTCAACAACATTGGCTAAATCATATTTTTTAGCGAGAGCGATAATACTGCTATACATCAGTATCTTACTGTGATACCAACTTTCAACTGAATAATGTCGAATAGTTTCTAACTTTAGTTCATCCACTCTCAGGACTTCGAACCAGATATCATGTTTCTGAGCGAAGGAGATAGCTTGAGCAGTATCCGATTGTCGAATCAATTTTGAATCAATGATAACCGCCAGGACATTTTTCTTTCCTAATATTTCCTTAGCTTTTAAAAGGAGAAAACTTGAGTCAATTCCTCCTGAAAAGGCTAGAGCTATACGGCCGTAGTCTGTCAGTACCTTTTTTAATTTTTCTTCTTTTGACATCATTTTCCACCTCTCATGATTCATCCCTTTATCTGACAATAAGGTCCTATTTTCTTTTCAATTCATCAAACATCAATTGTTTATAGTCTTCTACTCCTGGCTGATTAAAAGGATTGACCCCCATGATTTGACAAGATAGGTAGCAGGCAAATTCAAAGAAATAGAATAATTGACCGAAATGATAGGCATCTAGACTATCTATTTTAACCACTGAACAAGGTAATCGTTTGGAATGGGCTTGATAAGTCGCCTCAAATGCGATTTTATTGATTTGCCAAAAATCCTGTCCATCTAAATAATCAAAACCATCATCTTTAGAATCAGGAAGAACAATTAGACTAGCATTGGCCTGCTGGACGTCAATAAAGGTTTCAATGACAATCGGACTACCTTCTTGGATGAATTGACCAATGGCATGGAGGTCCTCAGAATATTCTGCACAGGTTGGAAGAAGACCACGACTGTCCTTACCCTCACTCTCACCAAATAATTGCAACCACCACTTATGAAACCAGCGCAATTGTGGTTCAAAACTAGCCAGTAACTCTACCTTATAACCACTGCGGTAGCAAACATTTCTAAAGGTAGCATAAGCATAGGCTGGATTATGGATTGACCTATCTTGATGGAGTTGCTCTTGAACTGCTTTTGCCCCATTTACCATATCCTCAATAGAGATTCCTGCAACAGCAATTGGAAATAGTCCAACGCTTGTTACAGCTGTATATCGTCCTCCAACGTCCAGTGGAAATTCCAAAAAACGATAGGAATATTGCTGACAAAAGCTGTCGAAGTGACTACCGACCGTGCCAGTACCAATGATTCGACGAGCAGCCTCACTTTCTCCATACTGTTCAATCAAGTATTGGCGTAATACTCTAAAAGATGAACCTGGTTCTAAGGTTTCAAAATTTTTGGCAATGCAATTCAGGTAAACAGATCTACCTTCTAATCGTTTTAAAACCTGTTTCAATTGATAAGCAGACAAGGTATTGCCACTATAAATGATTTCTGGACCATCTGTTTGCAAAGCCTTGATAACAGAGCGAGCAGCGTTATTTGAACCGCCCACTCCAATAACTACAAAAATGTCTGCATCTTTGCGAATTTCAGCAGCCAATTCTTCTAGTTCTTTCACTATCTTGGTGCCTGCCCATTTGTCAACTGTAAACCAACCCAGACTATCTTCATAGTCAGACTGTTCTTTTAAGATTGTTTCTATCTGGTTTCTATTTTCCTCCAGAAACTCCTGGTAGTCTTGTTTATCCTTATCATTTGGGAAATGTGCGCTAAATTGTATCATCATCTTCTACCCATCTAGGCTTGCTTTTTATACCAATCTATCATTTCTTCTAAGGAATGTTGTTGGATCAAGTTGGCCTTACCATAGCAACCAAACTGGACAATAAGTGGTGCCATTGCTTCTTTAGTTGCCAACTCTATTGCCTGAACAACCAGTCCAACTTCTTCACTTGGGATATTGCCATACATGAGCGTGTCCATAATTGGATATAGATAGGCGCGGGGATCAGAAACCGTCAGGTTTTCTGACAAAATCCGATAAATATCTTCCAGTAGCGGTGCTGATTGAAGATGGGGCATCTTCTTAAATAATTCCCGAAGATTGCGCGTGGTTGCCAAACGAAGATCCGTATCCACGTTGATTTTGCTGATACCAACCTTTGAAACCTCTACTAATTGTTGAACCTCAATTCCATGTGCGTTTTGTATATCTCCTCCCAAAGCATTGATTTCATCAACAATATATCTAGGTACCGTTGATGATCCATGGCTGACCAAGAATCCATCAATTCCCTCATGCTTCATGCATTCTTTAATGGCAATCGGAATTTCTTTACGAATTTTAGTCGCCTTGCCCTTATTTGGTCCATGTGTTGTCCCATAGCTAATAGCTAGAGCATCTACCCCAGTTTTCTTAAAGAAATCAACTGCCTGAAGGGGATGTGTATAGGATGAATTTTCACTAAAAACATCGTCCTCCATACCAGCGATGACGCCCAATTCTCCTTCAACTGAAACACCACGCGCATGGGCATACTTGACAACTTCGCGTGTTAACTCAACATTATCTTTATATGGAAGACTGGAACCATCGATCATGACACTGGTATAACCACCATCAATCGCAGCCACACAAGCATCAAAGTCATTACCGTGGTCCAAATGAAGCACAACTGGAATATCAACTTCTGCTGCATAGCGTCTCACCGCATCTCCAATATTTTTAGCTCCAATTCGTTTTTCCTCTAAACTACAGTTTTGAAAATCGATTCGTCCCCCCATGAAACCATTGGCCAGATTGGCACCTTGAATAAGGACTGGACTACGTAATTCATTATGGATTTCAATCGCAGCCTTGATTTGCGCTACTGAATTCACATTAAAAGCTGGTTGGGCATACTGCATCTTATCTGCAATTGATAGAATGTCACGTAAATTGACTAGCATATCTTCTCCTTTTCATATCTGAGGTGGATTTCACTCACCACTCGTCACTGTTTACTTGCTTAGTTAAAGGAAATCATGTCAGGCAAATCGGGTCCAATCAATGGTTGGCACCAATCAATAAAGGCCTGAGTTACACCATTTCCATTTTCATTGATAAATTCCTCTGGCATCGTCCGTTCGTAGAGCATGACCTCCTCTATGTCTACTAAAAATGTTTCGATTTGATAGTCCGAATCTTCTATTCTTCTAAAGGCCACCATTTGACCACTACTGCCTGCCACAGCTGCTTCAAACGCTTTAGCACCTGCTAGAACTGCTTCTTCTAAATCCACAGAGCTTTGTAAGGCAATAGACGCACGCCCCAATAAGCCAGGCTTTTCACCTCTAGCCTTATAGCCCAATTTCTGAATAACTAGGTTGGCGAGATGAGCGCTGACATCTCCAAAGTAGGTAGCACGTCCAACTTGGAAAATCGGTTTGACAATCGGCTTCCCTTCCTTGTCAACCAAACCTTCACTAGCAACAACAACAATTCCAGACTTCACTTTTAGCAAGTCAGCAATATCCGACAAAAATTTGTCCTCATCAAAAGGAACTTCTGGCAGATAAAGCAAATCAGGAGCAAATTCACCACTTGGATCCGCCAATTGACTAGCTGCTGTTATCCAACCAGCATTCCGTCCCAAAGCCTCGATTACCACAACATGAATCGGCAACCCCTTAACATCTGCACAAATTTCCTTGACACTCTGAGCCATGTAGCGTGCTGCACTTCCAAAACCAGGACTATGATCAGTGATAGCCAAATCATTGTCCATGGTCTTAGGAATTCCCATTACTTTTATATCAAACGAATGTTCCTGAATGGTTTGAAACAATCGCCCACAGGTATCCATAGTCCCATTTCCACCATTAAAGAAAACGTAACCAACCTCATGCTTGTTTAGAATATGAACCATTTGCTCATAGTCATCTTTTTCTAAGGGAGTTCGAGAAGTCCCTATGGCTGTTCCTGGAGTCTGCTTTAAAAGACTCAATTTTTCAAGCGGAAAATCTGTCAAATCAATAAAATCTTCTTTCAGTAAACCTTCTGTCCCGTTTCTAGCTGCGAAAACCTTACCCGTAAATTGATGTTTTCTAGTAGCCTCAATGAGGCCATAGAGAGAACCATTCATAACTGCAGTTGGCCCACCGCCATGGATAATCAAAATATTCTGTGTCATTCCTTTCTCCTTTGTTTGTAAAATGATGATTACCAAATAAATATGTAGACTGTCAGAATCCTGTAAATTCTGATAGATAGACGATTTCTTCTGAACTAGACTTCCTACCTAGCACCCTATTCCGATGAGGAAATCTACCAAATCGATCAATAATCTCCTTATGCAACCGAGCATACTTTAATTTCTTTTCATCTCCAAAGCGCTCAAACAAATCAACACTTTGTTCCTGAACTGCTTGATTTTCAGCATGCATAAAGGGCATGAGAGCAGCAAGTCTATAATCCAATGGAAGTTCTGAAAAACTTGAATCTGCAATCATTTTTCTAGCCAGGACTAATGCAGCTTCATCCTGTTCGAATGCTCTGGCTGAATCACGAAACATATTGCGGGAAAATTGGTCAAGTAGGATGATGACTGCAAGACAACCTTCTAGGTTTTCTTGCCAATCAAAAAGACGATTTTGACAAGCCTCCTGCCAAACTCTAAAAAATCTATCACGAATAATCTGATCAAATGGCTCATCCTTAACAAAATGTTTGGAACGATTTTCCGGAGCAAACCAAAAATCCAATACTTCTTGATATGTAACCATACTGCCTCCACCTATTTCATCGATTTTATTTTTTTGTAGGATTGGACCTCACATAATCTTCAGCCGTTTTCATACAAGCCTGATAAATCCTCGAGAATGGAATTTTCTTTTCCAAGGCAAGTGCTTTCATATCCTCAAATTCTGGGGTTACTTTTATCAATCTTTCCTTGAGAAAACCTAGTTTAAACTGAATTAAACCAAACTCCGTCCTTAGCTTAATAAGTGAACGATCTAATACGGTCCTTTCAGTTTCGTACTTGCGAAGGCCAAATGTCGATGTTTCTGTTAATAGATACTCTCCTAACTCCTCACAATCCTCTTCATTACACAGGAGTGTAAGCAGATGTCCTGGTCTATTTTTCTTCATTTGAATCGGTGTCAGATATGCATCTAAAACCTTAGAATTGGAAATTAAGCTCTCTAGAACATAACCTAAAGCTTCAGAGGTCATATCATCAATCTGACATTCCAGAACACTAACCTTATCTACTTTTTTACGGCAATTACCCGTAAGATATTTGGATGGTTAAAGGTCTTGGTTCCTGCACCATAACCAATTTTCTCTATGGTTCCGCATGGAACTTCAGAATAGGTATCAGCCAAAACCTTGGCAAAGGCTGCTCCCGTTGGAGTCGTTAATTCACCCTCACAGCTAAATGAAGCTAGCGGCACCCCAACCAATATTTCAGCAGTGGCAGGTGCTGGTATTGGATAGAGTCCGTGCGCAATCTCAATCCAACCATGGCCAACTGCTGGCTTGTTGAAAACCAAATGATCTACACCTAAATTCTCTAAAGCAAGACAAACACCAATGATATCAATAATCGAATCCATAGCTCCGACTTCATGAAAATGCACATCATCCATTGGAAGACCATGAATTTTTCCTTCAGCACGCGCAATCTCTGTAAATAATTGAACACTTCTAGCCTTAACCCTATCAGGCAATTGACTGGATTCAATCATTTGAATGATGGCCTTAGCATGATGATGTGAGTGATGATGTTCATGGTCAGTGTGTTGGTGGTGGAGATTTCCGTCTACATGGAAATGAGTATGTTCATGATGATGGTGGTGATGAGATTGACCATGTTCATGACCATGAGAGTCTTTATGACTATGTCTATGATGTGCGTGACTATCCTCTTCTTCATTTGATGGCGCTTCTGCCATCCCATTCGCCAACTCTACAACCAAATAGCTAGCTGTAATCCCTTTTTCATTCTTGGAAATCACATCCATTTTAAAAACTTGGATAGGTAGTTTAGCTAGTTCAGTTCTTATATAGTCAATATCAGCTCCCAAATCAATCAAGGCGGCCAACATCATATCGCCAGCAATACCATATCTACAATCTACAAACAAATCCATTCTGAAGACCTCACTTTCATCTCTTTTTATAACACTAGGCTTGATTCATCAATTTTAAGATGAGCGAAGCTTGATAGGCAGCACCAAAACCATTATCGATATTGACTACACTAATTCCAGATGAACAGGAAGTCGTCATAGCCAAAAGTGTTGTTAAACCATCCAAATTTGCCCCATAACCAACAGAAGTTGGAACAGCAATTACTGGGACGGATACTAAGCCAAATACCACACTCGGAAGCGCACCTTCCATACCTGCTACTACAATAATGACGCTGGCTTCACGTAAGTTTTCTAATTTCCCTAACAAGCGGCCTAGCCCTGCCACACCTACATCCTGTATAGTATCGGTCTGACACCCCATCCATTGACAAACTACAGCTGCCTCTTCCACAACCTTGTAGTCAGAAGTTCCTGCAGATAGCACCAAAACCTTGCCATTTTTCATTGTCGGAAATGGTCTGCTGTACCAAATTTGGCTGGATTCAAAATAGAAGCCATTAGGCAGCTTATCCTCTAGCTCCTTCCATTTATCAAAAGATAATTTTGTAATCATGACAGGTTGATTGGCGGCATCCAATTTCAAAGCAACATCTAGAATCTGCTGTGTTGTTTTATGTAGTCCATAAATAATTTCAGGGAAGCCTTTGATACTGATTCTTTCAAGATCAACTTGAGTCATTTTCATTATATCCATGTTCTAACCTCCTAAAATTCAATATTTTATTATAACTATATAATACTAAATTTTAATAAAAATTGTAAGCGTTTTTTTAAAAATTGACTTATATTTTTATAAAAAGTTTACATTTCTATTATGAACAACCAGATATTTTTCTCTCATCTCCAAATCCATTTTAGAGTAAAGAAAAAGGCTAGCAGTATTTGGACTGCTAACTTGATAATGGTCAGTTTCAGATAAATTATTATAAGTGGCTTTAGAGTATTCCTCAATTATTGCATCTCGAATTTCATTAGCCGTACCTGCATTTGCCCTATTGAAAGACGCTTTAATCTGCCCTGGTACTTGCAAACCCACTTTATAAGCTTCAACTGGAATCACTACACCGATATCTAACTCTTTACTAAAAAAAGCTTCTGCTTTCCCTTTTGAGCGACAAATCCAATAATTACCCTCCAGAACCCTCGTCCAGAACAAATCATCGATTGCAACATTTCTAAAAATATTTAAAACTGGGTTGATTCTTTTCATACCGCTTCTGACAGTATTAAAATATGCTTCAAAAGTCTCAAACTCTCCTGCCCAACCGATGGCGAGAAACTGTTTGTGGTTACTTAAACAATAATCAATCAACATTACGAGCTCTATCAACTGTTGCTCTTCCACTTCCAAGAGAAGCAAGATGACCAGTTTTTTGGACTGGTTGAGGAGACGATTTCTAGCGTCAATCCTGTCTTTCAGACAGTTTTTAGAACATTTTTAAAGAACAGGGACAAGATTGTCAATGCCCTGAAACTGCCGTTCTCAAACGCCAAACTGGAAGCTACCAACAATCTCATCAAAATCATAAAGCGTAACGCTTTTGGCGTCAGAAACTTCGAAAACTTCAAAACTCGCATTTTCATTGCCATAAACATAAAACGAGAGAAGACAATTCCTGTCCTCTCTCGGTGTTAAATGGGTCGACCTTCTACAGTTGACAAAGAGCCTCTTTTTTTAAATTTTTAGTCCCTATAGGCCGTATACATTATAAATTATTTCATCAATGTCTTTCTGATTGTTTTTACCCTCACTAATAATTTCTTCCACAAGCATCGTCAAAGTATTATTAGTTTCAGAATCAATTTTAGGAAACGGAAGCTCCATTAAATTACCTTTAAGAACTTTTAATTCTCCAAACAACTTTTCATATAAAAATTGATACAAGCTAGAATTTAAAAATGCTAAAACTGTTTTAGTTGACATACCTGGTACATTCGGTATTAAGATATTAGCACTATTTAAGAAAAGACTAGAAGTGTCATCATATGCGAACATCAGCTTATTTGAGACAAATTTATAGACTAATTTTTCTTTAGCTCTATAGATTTCATCTCTAGCTACTTGCTGGAAAGAATCTCTATCGTAATGGATATAATTTTTAGCTTCTCTGAGCCTAAATTTATCAATTTCTTTGCCAGTATAAATCTTCTCTAGATTAGGACCATCACTAGACTTTAATTTTTCCTTGTTGTTTCCTGTAACAATTCCTAGTGCCCATTCGCTACTTGATAATGAATATGCTGATTTGCTTAAGACCTTTTCAATAATTTTTTCTTCCTGTGGTTTCAATAATGAAAACACCTTATTCTCTGTATGCTGAAAGGCAGTGTATTCAACATAAAATTCTTCATTTTTATTACGGACTTTTATTACACTAGTCTTAATACCCTTGATAAACTTCATACTAATAAAATTTGTTACAACTCCCGTAAATGAAGAACTATATTGATGTATTTCATTTAAATCCTGATTTAATATAATGAACTCGCGAATCACTTTATGCGACTTAACATTAAGAATTGACTCTGGGAACAGAAAATTGATTTTGCCTCTATTTTTCAATAGATTGTATGATTTTACAAAAAAGTGTACGAAAGATTCTTTTGAATCAATCAAATTAGAAACTATTTTTGTCTTATTACCCCAGGGTGGATTAGTTGCAATGTAATCAAAACTAGACTTTTTACCAAAGAACACCTCGTCTTGTAAAAAATCTCCACATAAAATTTGTGGTATAAAGTCAATGTCTTTATATAGAAGGATTAAGTTCAATTTTGCAATAAATACCGCAATTGGATCCTTTTCAATACCAAATAAACTTGATGGATCTTTTGTAGATACTCCCATCAAAAATGCACCACTTCCACAACAAGGATCTAAGAAACATTGCCCTTCTCTCAAATCAAATTCAGACAACATATCATTTACAATTTTCCTTGGTGTATAATAGGAACCATTTTTGTTCTTATCTCCCTCAGATAAAAGACTTTGATATAATGCACCTAGAAAATCTTCATTATGACTAAATCTAGGTATTGCCTCATCGATTTGTATCAAATCGATACTGTTTTCTTTTTGAAAATCAAGTAATATATCTTGAACTGATTGCCTCTCACAAATGCCCTCTGATTGTAATAAAATTACTGCAATGCTATAGATAATCTCAGGTATACTATACCCTATATACGATTCACATATTTTTTCAATAAGCTTAATTTTCGCAGTATCTAGTAGGTACTCAACAGGAATTATCTTTTTTAAAGATTTTTGTTTATTAGCACGACTTGTTAATTTACCATCTGTACTTGCTGAGAGTCTATCCCAATTTCGTCGTGTCGCATCTGAAATTATATTTTCCATTTGCCTCCTTTCAATCGTCTATATATTACCTCAAGTTAAACCTATTATCAAGTCATTGTTTAGCTATTTCCTAATGCTAAGAATAGCTCATAAAGTTCTTCATAGCTAACCCAACGATAAAACTGATTCTCAAAATGATACTGAATTGTTTTATCGTTTAAATGAAATTGCCCCTCACCTTCATTACCACGGTGTTGTTTGTTGGAGTAATTAGGCAATGAAAATACATCGTGACTATCCACCTTGAAAATTGCAATTCTATCTTGGAAGAATAATCCATAATAGAGAACATCAAATTCTGCAGTTTTTACCTGTTGAATGTTACAATCAAATTTTGAAGTATAGATGTCATGACTATCCATCATTCTATGCTCAACAGTAGAATCAAGAATTTGCTGAATAACATTCTGCTCAGTAATTGTGGACTTACTCTTCTTCATCACGGTTGAAAACTTTACTTCAATACGATTCATATCAGAATCAGTTAAATCATATGCCAAAGTACCTGACATTTCTACACTAACTAACGCCTTAATCATATACTCCGCAACTGTACCAAATCGTCTCGTGCGAAGAGAAAAAATTCCTTCTTTGAATTCTTGAATGTCCATGCTAATTTCCTCCGTCTTTTAATAAGTTATATAACTCCTCGTATGTCATTTCCTTTTCAACAAAACCACTCGTTTCCTTATGCCAAATGAAATTTGAATCCGTGATATGCATTTGACCTTCACCGTCATTTCCCTTATGCTGCTTATCAGATAACTTAGGAATCAGTTTGTAAAAAAGGTAAAAATCACTCTTATCACAGTATTCACTCAATCTCGATAATAATATTTCTATTTCTGTTCCTGTTTGAAGAATACTTTTTAATTCTTGGATATAGGCGATATCATTACTAAAATCAAGAATTTTATAATTATCATTAGGGAATTTGATTCTCCTAAGACCTTCTATTTCAACTTCTGCTGTTTCAAGTAAAGCTAGAATATTATTTTTATTGGGCTTTTCATCAATACCCAATCTACGACGGATATAACTTTCAACACCTTTCGAAAGTTCTGGAGTACTACTCTCATACTTACTTATACATTCATCAAATAATGATTTTATAATAGTTCCATTTGTAAAATAATTACTCTTTTTACTCAAAAAAATTATTGAGTAATTTTCCTTAATCGATTCACTGTCCACCTTAAATGTATAAATTTTATCACTAAAAAAGAGTCCATAGTATAGCACATCAAACTGAGACGGCTTTATCTGTTGAATATTGCAGTCAAACTCCCGTAAATTACTCGAAGAGACTTTTCTATCTTCACTCCCATCGGCACTTTTTAAACAAGTTTCTAAAACATTTTCAGGAGTAATAGGCTCAATTTCCTTTTTCCTTACACAAGAAAATTTTACTTCTATTTTTTGATTTGAACTATCAACTAGATCATATGCTTTATCTCCTGAGAATTCATATTCATACAACTTACAAAGCATTATTTCTGGAATTCTTCCAAACCGAATTGTCTCTAAATTGAATATTCCATTTTTAAGTTTTTCTGCATATTCTAATTCTGATACACTCATCTAAATACTTATTCTCCTGAAGGTTATGTTCAAGTAAATTATATCATATTTTGAGAAACAAGAATAGGCGGGGACATCTATTCCCTCATACTCCTTACTCCATGTCCCCCCTTTGTGTATACGGAAACAAATTCCTCTCAAATTCGCCAGCACTCCAGCTACCTCAACCGAGATAGTCACGCTGATACTACCCCACCCCAATACAAAAAGCCTTGCAATCAAGGCTTTTCATTATCCCTTTCGTTCAAAGGTTTCTAGGCTTTTACGAGCAAAGCACACACTCGACATGTGGTGATAGTGTCTACCAATATTATGAAACAAAATGACATTAGAAGTCGTTAAGAAGATACTATGGAACGAAATACTTGTATTACGTTCGCCATTTTTCCATAATAACTAAACTGGATGTACATTAGCCATCAGACCATGAGCTACAAAACATCTGTCATTTTGAAAGTCTGAAAAGTAAGAATCACTAATAAAACTAGCTTGTGCAACTTGCCGTTAAGTTTTTCAATTTCCTGTATGACATATGAAAGGACATTAAAATAATGAGAATCAGCTATAACAAACTTTTGAAATTATTAATTGATAAAAATATGAATAGCAAAAACATCTTTTTCCATTGGTGTATATGCTCAATATTATCATAAAATTTCTCAGGTAATTTTTTGTTATCACTATAATAAGTATATTCGCCAATTTCTACATTAGGGCGTTTAGGCAAATTACTAATATAGCAAACGCTCCTTATATCGTTTGGATATGTCATATACTAATACACACTTGAATAGACAACAAATGTCTACTAAGGTCTGTATGAATAAACTTAAAAGCAGTAAAAATATGTGTTATCCTAGTTGATTAAAAAGATCTCTGATTTCCTCATCTTTTATAAAATAATATATAATTTTCCCCTCTCTTCTAGTGTCCAAGATGTTTTGATTGGCTAGTTTACGAAGATGGTGGGAGGCAGATGCCATACTGAGATTTAGTAAACAGGCTATATCGCAGACACATAGTTCTTCAACAGCAAGGAGATAAAAGATGATATTTATCTGTTTATTATCGGTAAATTTTGATAAAATGCGAAGTGATTTTTGGACTTTTTCCTTTTCAAGGTAGTTCGTTGCGGTTGTAACATTTTGTTGATTTATAACATTCACTTGGCAGATACTATCTTTTTTCAAAATATTTTCTCCTAGCCTAACACAGTCCATAGCATGTCAAAACTGTTGTTTTCAATCAGGATATATATCCCCAATCCTAAATAAACAACGGCAATAAACCATTTGCTATATTTTTCCAAAGTTTCTCCAACAGAAGGGATTTGTGCCAACTTTTGGGCAGAAAAAACCAAGAGATAAATCATGACTAGAAAGGTAAGTAAAGCCACTATCAAATTTGCTAAATTTAAGGTAGTAAAATATGGGACAAAGACACCAATATTATCAGCACCACAACTTGCAAAAGTAATCATAGCGACTAGAAAAATCAGGTTTTTATTATCTTTGCTCAAACCTTCTTTGGCAATAGCTTCTCCATCAGAATCTCCTAAAAGCAAAACTTTGAGGCCTAGGAAAATTGGAATCAAACCGAGCAAACCTAAAATCTCTTTACTAGGAATATAATCTAAGACAAATGCAAAAAGCAAACTTAGCAATATTAGACTAACAGAGCCTAGAAATTGTCCTAAATAGATGTTAATGATGTCTTTTCTGCTTCTTCTTTTGGCAAAAAATAACATTAGGATAATAAGTAAGTCTACGGCTGTCCCAGAATACAGGATTATTGAAGTAACAACATTTTGAATCATAAAACACCTCATTCAAATATACTTTTGAATGAATTTTAACATTAAACTTTGTAGATGTCAAAGAGGTCATACTGAATAATTGTTTTTTGTTCTTCATCTACTACGACTGTTGGGTAATCAATTAGCACCATATAGTTACAGTTATGGCAGGTAAATTTAAAGAAATCCCAGTCCAAAATAGCAGAAACAATCTCAGGGGTCTTCACCGCATAAACCCTATCAAATCTTTCAAAAGTACTTTGTTTTCCGCAATTAGTGCAGTTTGTTTTTGTTAAAAAATTGTTGTCATTCTACTTTTCCTCTTCATCATTATTAAGTATGCAACTTGCTCTCACTTATTATATTCGCAATGCTAAATAAATTTGGGAATTTTTTTCAAAAAAAGTTAAATTGTATCAATTTCAGAACTCACACTTCAATCGACCATTTAGGTGATATTAGAGGTGGGTACGTTTCTATTCCCAAAAACTCCTTGTCAATGGAAACAAACACGTACCCACAGGGTAAATGGAAATAGAAACTGATAATTTCTAGCTATCACTTCTACTCCCTCCAAAAAATTACTCACTCTGATACATCCCCACCCCAAAGCAAAAAGCCTTGGTTTCAAGGCTTCAGATTGCAGACAAACATCGTTTTGGTGTTTGTCTTTTTTACTGTTTTTAGAGAAAAATGGCTGTTTTAATGCTGAAACCACCCCATC
>NZ_JAVIHI010000026.1:0-28275 GCF_036680365.1 Streptococcus sp. SS-4456
CTGTGAGCTGTGAGCTGTGAGCTGTGAGCTGTGAGCTGTGAGCTGTGAGCTGTGAGCTGTGAGCTGTGAGCTGTGAGCTGTGAGCTGTGAGTGCATTCATACCAATCATTTCCTTTACTTTTTGATAGCTCTATTATATCAAATTTTTTGTATTTTGCATAGTAGAAGTTTACATTTTTGTTGACACTCACTCCTTGTTTCGGTATAATATAATCAAGAAGTGAGGAGTACCAGTTATGAAGTTTGAATTTAAGTCATTATTCGATTTACAATCTGCTTTTCCTGACGAACAGTCATGTATAGACCATTTAGAAAATATGATTTGGGGCGATGTGATTGTCAGCCCTTTTGATGCTACTTCAAAAGTCTACACATGCAAGGGAAATAAATACCGTTGCAAGAATACAGGAAAATACTTCAATGTCAAAACTGGCACTCTTTTTGATAATACTAAGATTGAACTGCGTAAATGGTTCATGGCAATTTGGCTTGTAACTTCCCATAAAAAAGGCATTTCGTCTGTGCAACTATCAAAAGACATAGGTGTTACGCAAAAGACAGCTTGGTTTATGCTGGAACGTATTCGCAAATGCTTTGGTACTGAAAACGGCAATAGTCTTGATGATGTTGTAGAAGTTGATGAAACCTATATTGGCGGTAGAAACAAGAACCGCCATAATTCTAAGAAAGTCAAAAACGCACAAGGGCGTTCTTTGAAGGATAAATCTGCTGTAGTAGGCATGGTACAACGCAAAGGAAAAGTCAATGCTCATCATGTGCCAGATACAAAGACAAAAACATTGACCGAGCAAATCGTCAAATATGTCAAAGAGACTGCTCAACTTTACACAGACGAATGGCTGGGTTATAATAAAGTGGCTAAGATGTATCAACATAACTTTGTAAATCACGGTGCTCGTGAATATGTACAAGGTGATGTTTATACTAACACGATTGAAGGCTTTTGGGCTGGATTGAAACGTGGCGTTTTAGGAATTTATCATTCATGGTCTAAGAAATATCTTCAAGACTATGTAGATGAATTTGTTTTCCGTTATAATACTCGTGATTATTCGGATAGTCAGCGTTTTAATCTCTTACTTTCAAATGCCTGTGTCCGTACTAAATATAGGGAGCTGATTTATGGCTACTAATACACTAAATGATTTACATTTTGAATTGGAAAGGTCTATTTCTCGAAAAGTTGATAGTAAACTAATTGGGTATCAGGTTAGTCTTTCTGATAAATTTTATGACAAGTATACGAAATTCTGGAACAAGAAGTACAGTTTTGATTTTGTTACTAACCATCGTTCTTTTTACGCTCAACTAACAAAGACTTGTGTTTACGATGCGTTGAAAGAAAGCCTCAAAAAAGTAGATAGAAAAGCAATCGCTAAACACATGGCAGAGCTGGAAGCCTTGATTGATGTCGCAGAGAATAAAGAGGAGTTTCAAAACTTTTTTGAGAAAAAGTATCGTCTCAAATTCCCTGATTTGAATGACTGCGTTTATCCAAAGAAAAAAGAACTATCTGATTTTGATAAGAAACTTTGGATAGCCATGCACTATAACCCTAGAGAAAATAAGGGGGAACAGTAATGACAACTTGGTATGATTACATGGTAAGAGCCAGCGAACACGCTGGAAGTGATGGTGATTTATGGTTTCGCTATCTCTATAAGGTTATTCAAGATGATGGTACAAAGTTAACCACCGATGATGTTAAACAGTTGTTAAAAAATCCTACCCTGACACCTTTTCAAAAGACAACCCTTCAAGATGCCTTAACAGACGGTACACATACAAGGGAACACGTCTTACAAGCCAATCGTAAGAGCCAACCAAAAGATATTCTGAAGCTGTTTAGAGAGGGGAATTATGGATAAGAAAGTTTTATTTGAAGCTCTCAACACAGAATTATCCAAGGAAAATATAGATCTTGAAATCATTTGTGTTGGTGGTTTTGTCCTAGAGTATTATAATCTCCGAGGAACACAGGATGTCGATGCCTTTTATCAAGAAGATGCTAAAATCAGAAGCATTATTGAGAAAGTTGGTAATGATTTCGGAGTGAACGAGCCTGAAGAACTGTGGTTAAACAATAACGTTGCCAATATGAATAGAATACCGCCACGCTCTATCTGTGAGAAGGCATATAGCTATTCAAACCTGACTGTCCTTGTTCCTCCACTTTCTTACATTCTCGGAATGAAACTAGAAAGCGGACGAGATAGAGACAGGCAGGATGCTGGGGACATTATTAAGCTGGTTAAAATCCGTTCCATAAAAGATGTTATTCACAAGCTCAAAGAATACGGTTTTCAACCAGACATTTCACTGATATTGGAAGTCTTTGAAAGTGCCTATGGTATGGAGTGGTTGGCAGAATATATGAGCGAACATTCTGAAGAATTTAGACATTATTAAAAGACGATTTCCGTTTGGAAGTCGTCTTTTTTTGATATTCACGCAAATACTATATCTTGTGGTTGGTGTAAACTGGTATATAGTTCCCAAAAATTTTTTCTTTCTTTAAAAGAATATTCCTTTAGTTTGTCATTTACTTATTTCGAAGATGAGTTGCCATACTTTGATGGTTATTTAGAAGCTGCTATCGAAACGAGCTACAGTATTCAGTCAGGTGAGGTAACACATAGTTCCATGAAATAAATATATCACGAAGAAGATGGTGAATGGTTTCTTGACTTTTATGGCCCAATAAAAGATTATGCCAATGACGAAGATTTTCCAGAGGAATATACTTTATTGAAAGTTAGTGTTGTGAGTATATATTTATCAAAAAAGGAAAAAAGTATGATTTATGATACAGTAGATAAAATTTATAGTAAGATTGCAGAATACGCACGCAGGCCAGAGGGAGGAGTGCATCGATTATTGTTGATACATGCCCCGAAGGAACGTTTTCAAAAGATTGCCGACCTAGCTCCGGAAGGTGATGAGGAACTAAAAAGAATATTGGCGGAAAATGGGATACATTTACGAGATTGATAGTGAGTGGGTTGTAAGGCTAGTTTTTGATTACATATATCAATCTATTTTAATTTGACTTTGTAAGCACTTTCTTGTATAATAAAAGAAAAACTGGTTATAACCAGAAAAACAAGGAGGAGCTATGTTCCGTTTAGCAAAAGAAGAATTAGAAAAATTGGGGGCCCATATCACAGCGACTGAGATTTACCAACAGCCAGGCTTGTGGAAAGAGGCTCATCAACTCTATCTTGACCAGCTTGAGAAGATTGAGGGTTTCTTGAAGGCTATCAAGGATAAGCATGATTTTGTTCATGTTATTTTTACGGGTGCTGGGACTTCGGACTTTGTTGGTCAAAGCATTGCCAACTATCTCAATCAAGTCAATGATTTGAAGCACATCCGTTTTTCTGCTATTGGTACAGTAGAATTGGTTGGTCGTCCACATGACTATTTACAGGCAGATGTGCCAACTATTTTGGTATCCTTTGCCCGTTCAGGGAATTCACCAGAAAGTGTGGCAGCAGTAGAAGTTGCCAAGCAATTGGTAGACCAGCTTTACCAAGTGACCATTACCTGTGCGCCAGAAGGCAAGCTGGCTCTGGCAGCCGAAGGGGATGCGGACAATCTCTTGCTCTTGCAACCTGCTGGCTCAAACGATAAGGGATTTGCCATGACAGGCTCATACAGCTGTATGTCCCTGACTGCTCTGCTTGTCTTCTCACCAGCTAGCCAAGAAGAAAAAGCCGCTTGGGTCGATACCATTGCTCGTCTGGGTCAAGATGTCTTGGACCGTGAGGATTATGTACAAGAGCTTGTTGATTTAGACTTTGAACGAGTGATTTACCTTGGTTCGGGTGGCTTCTATGGGGTAGCCCACGAAGCGCAGCTCAAGATTTTGGAGCTGACAGCAGGTAAGATTGCGACCATGTATGAGTCACCACTCGGTTTCCGTCATGGACCAAAATCCTTCATTAACGACAAGACTTTGATTTTCCTTCTTGCCTCAAACGATGCTTACACACGCCAGTACGATGTGGACTTGCTCAATGAGGTCCATGGTGATGGCATAGCAGAGCGGATTGTAGCCTTGTCAGCTGACAAGCTAGCAGGTACAGAGGCAGCTAACTTTGTCTTGGCAGAAGGCGGAGCAGACCTACCAGATGTCTTCTTGACCTTCCCTTACATCATCTTTGCACAGACAGTATCTATCATGGCAGCCATCAAGTGTAAGAACTTACCAGATACACCATCGCCAACAGGTACCGTTAACCGTGTGGTGCAGGGTGTGATTATTCATCCATTGGAAAAATAGGCAGTTAAAAACGAGTTGCGAGAGCAGCTCGTTTTCTTGTCTTATGGTCTTGGGAGATGGATGGTTGAATGGTCCAAATCAATCGAAATAGTCCAGTCACTATTATCCCGAACAGTGCATTCAAAGTCAGTAGTGTAGAGAATGAGTTCTAGCACATCGCCTTTTTTCAACTGATAAATGGTTGGTTGCAGCTTCCAGCTCAGGTCCATCCACTGGTCTGGCACCACTTCCTCAATTTTCATCAAGTCAGTACGATTTTGCAGGTTCATAAAGCCCTTGGTCACCAAGCGTTGCGGCATCTCCACATAAGGCAACTCCACCAGATTTTCTTGGGCATGGTAGCGACCGTTGTCTAGACTCAATCTTGCTTTAGGCGCAGGGATTGGGGCTAGGCGTTTTTTGCTTCCCTTGTCCAATAGCTGAGCAGATAAGAGGCCTTTTGCCACGCTAGAAGCTACACGAAGTTTCAGAGTGACCTGTCCATTGATCAGGAGATCCTCCGTCATAGGTAGTTCGATGCTGATTTGATTGGCCTTGCCTGTATAGAGGTCTTGGTGAAAGGCAGGATAGGATTTGCCGTAGCGGTCAAAATCTTCTTGGGGATACTGATTGGAAATGGTCTGGTTTCCAGTTCCCAGTGGTAAGACAGCCTCTTGTCCACCGCCAAAGGTGTCCAAGGTCGTCCAGGTTTGCTCACCGCTGTTGTCCTGCCAGATGACAGTCGGTAGCTGGTAGTTGTTCTCGTAGCCCAGTAATTTCTGGCTGAGCAGGGCATTCATGGACTCACGGAAGTCGATGGATTGCCAGTTGTTCATATAAACGTGGGCACCGTTGTGGAAGAAGAGGTGCTTTTTGATGTGACTTGGCAGGGTGTGGAACATATTCCAGACATGGATTGGCTTGACATTCCAGTCCTGTGAGCCGTGGGTAAAGACGACTTCACACTTGACCTTGTCAGCCTGGAGCAGATAGTTGCGGTCATGCCAGTATTGGTTGTAGTCGCCGCTGGTACGGTCCAGCGCAGTACGCTCGGCAGCCAGTCCTTTTTCGTAAGTTTCTTTACTGCGGAGGAAGTCCCCCGCTTGCAGGCTTTTCGAGTAGGTCAGGGCTGTCAAGCTGTCCAAATCTTCGCCTGGATAGCCACCAGGGCTGGTCACCAGACCGTTTTCACGGTAGTAGTCATACCAAGAGGAAATTCCCGCTTCTGCGATGATGACTTCCAATCCGTCCACGCCAGTTGTTGCCAAGGCATTGGACATGGTACCGAGGTAAGACAGTCCCGTCGTCGCTACCTTACCATTGACCCAATCAGCCTTGACCTCAATCGAGCGAGTGTGGTCTGTGTAGGCCTTGGTGCGACCGTTCAGCCAGTCAATCACCGCTTTATAGCCCTCCACCTGTTGGTAGTCGCCAGATGTCATATAGCCCGTCGAGCCTAACGTACCGACACCAGACACATGGAGGCTGGCAAAGCCACGAGCGAGGAAGTAGTCATTGAGGGAGTAAGAAGTGATGTGGCCCAGTTTTTCAGTGGCAGGGCTGACAGGCAGGTCCCGCTGGTCCAAGTCTAGCTTGGTGATGCTGGTCTGCTTGACTTGAATGGTGCCAGCTGGTTTTTCCGCCAACTCCCCTTCCATCTTGTGCAGGGCCTTGTCGCTGGCTACATCGTTAACTCCTTGATGATAAGGACTGTTGGTAATCACCGCAGGGATTTTCCCGTCAAAGTGAGGACGGAGAATGGACACTTTGACAATATCAGTCTGGCCAGTCCCAGCCGTATCGACAGGCGTTTCGACATAGACCACCTCACGAATGAGGTTTTTGGTTGAAAAGGTCGCTAGCGATTTGCCGTTGAAGAAGTGGTAATGATTGTCCTCTGGGATTAGGTCGTCACTAACTAGCTGGTCAATCAAGGTGTTTCCAGACTTGGTACGAGTATTGAGCAGTTGGTAGAGGTTGTCAATCATATCTCCATAGATGACAGGGAAGTTGCTTTTCTCCACGAAGTCCACGACATCTGTATAATCCACACCAGGCACAAAGCCCAGCAACTGAAAGGCCACTTGATAAAAAATCTGGTCAGTCAGCTCACGGTCAGACTGGAAGAAGGTCAGAAGATCTGTCTCCCAATCTGCAATCATGTTTGACAGGGCAAAGTCAGTGTTGGCTGATAAAAAATGACACTTTCTGACAAAGATTTCCAGATTTTTTGTCTGACTGTGGTCGTTGAGTAATGCAAAACCAAGTTTGTTTAGCTCTTCTAGAGAGCCTGTCACGTCATTTTTTATAAAAGAAAACTGATTAAAACGCATAGCTTTTCCTCTTTTTCTGCTAGTAGTCTATATCCATTATTATAGCTGATAAGAGGGGCTTTGTCTAAGATTTGTTAGAACATCAGTATATCTATGTAGAAAATGACAGTATAATTAGTTGTAAAATAGTGATTTTTTTTATACAATATTCTAGTATTTATTGAGGAGAGAATAGCTATCGTGTTGAGAAAAAATGATGTGATTGTGCCTGTATTGCGTGTCAACAATCGTGGTATCAATCAAGCCTTCCTAGAAGATCAACTAGGAATGAAAGTACAATTAGAAGACGGTCCTTTTGCTGATTTTGGCGATAGAACCAGTTCTGCAACAAAATTAGTTTTGATGGAGTCGCCGGGCAATCGCACTCGGGCTGTCAAGGGACTAAAAAAATTAAATAAAATCGTGGTTAAGGTAGAGCAGGCTAGTGACATTGAAGCCTTGTTAGCTCGAGGCACAGTATTTACCAAGCTCTATAAAGGGAAATCTGGTTTTGGTTTTGAGGCCATCTCTCCAGAGGGAGATACTTTCTTGCTCCATGCAGAACAGTCTATCGAGGATTTGACGGCTATTCTTCCCCCAGTTCACTTTACTGGTCAAGCTGATTTTTCAGGTTTGACTGCTTTTGCAGTGGAATCTGTCTGGATTAATAGTCCACAAGCCAGCGTCAGTCAAGATTTCTATGAGGCAATCCTACCTGAACAAGACTTTTTGCATTTTGTTGGGGCGGAAGGTGAAGATTTAGTAACCCCTGCGGATCAGGTTTGGGACTTGGACAGTTTGCGTTTTCCAGTCGAGCAGGATTTTGACTGGGCAAACTTGGAAAGCCAGTTGGAAGGTCCTTTCTTTAAAGACAAAAAAGAAACCTTTATCCAAACGGTTGATCCGAGTGGTATTGAATTGTGGTTTGAAAAATGAGACAAGCGATTTTAGACAAGATTTCAGAGCAGATTGGGCAAGGAGTCTATCCTGGTGCCAGTCTGGCTCTTTTTTCTAAGGGTCAGTGGCAGGAGTATTATCTGGGTACCCAGGATGGTCAGACGCCAGTTGAGGCGGGTTTGACCTATGACTTGGCTTCTGTTTCCAAGGTGGTTGGTGTAGGCACTCTTGCGACTTTTTTGGTCAATAGCGGAGCTTTGGAGCTAGATAGGACCTTGCAGTCTTACTATCCTGCTTTTGAGAATAGTCAAGTGACCATCCGGCAATTATTGACCCACACTAGCGGCATTGATCCCTTTATTCCCAATCGGGATAGTCTGGATGCGGCCCAATTAAAAGAAGCTATTTTGAAGATTAAGGTGACGGATAAAAAAGATTTTCTCTATACAGATATCAATTTTCTCCTGCTGGGCTTTTTGTTGGAAGAACTGAGTGGAGCTAGTCTGGACCAGCTGATTAGTCGAGGTGTTCTAGAGCCCTTTGGCATGTCCCAAACTTCTTTTGGACCAGTTAGTCAGGCGGTGCCGACGGTGCGTGGTGTCGAGGCAGGTGTAGTGCATGATCCTAAGGCGCGTGTCTTGGGGATCCATGCTGGTAGTGCTGGGCTTTTTTCGACGGTTATGGATTTGGAAATCTTTTTGGAGCACTATCTGACCGAGGACTTTGCGGCGAATTTGACCCAGGACTACGGCTTTGATGACAAGCGCAAGCGGTCGCTGGCCTGGGATAAAAAAGGAGATTGGTTGTCTCATACGGGCTATACGGGGACCTTTATCATGTACAATCGTCCCTTGCAAAAGGCAGCTATTTTCCTCTCCAACCGAACCTTTGATAAGGATGTTCGTGCCCAGTGGAAGCTGGATCGAAACCAGCTTATGGCTCTGATTCGTCAGGTCTTGGAGGGAGAGGGACAATGAGATATGTGCTATTGCTGAGAGGGATCAATGTTGGCGGTCGTAATAAGGTTGTGATGGCTGAATTGCGTCAAGCCGTGGCAGATTTGGGCTATGACAATGTTGAAACCTACATCAACAGCGGCAATCTCTTCTTTGATACGGAAAAGGAGCAAAGGGAGATTGTGGCAGACTTTTTTGATTTCTTTGCCAGTCACTATCCCTTTGTTGAAGCCTTCTCTCTTTTGAGTGCTGAGGATTATGCGACAGAAGTCGGACAGCTCCCTACTTGGTGGGAGGATGATATGGCTCGGAAGGATATCTTGTTCTATACAGAAGGAATGGATAAAGTGGGGTTAATGAGCTATGTTGATTCATTGAAGTTGGGTGACGAAGTTTTACATATCTCTGATCGAGCTATTTATTGGGGTAAATACTCTGAAAGTAGTTATCTGCAAACAGCCTATCACAAGCAGTTGGCAAAGTCCCCTTTTTACAAGCAGGTCACTATTCGAAATGGCAATACATTTTCTGCTCTCTCAAATTATTTGAAACCTTGAATAAGAAATGAGATAGTCTCAGATTTGTAATAGTTTTGACATAGTCATTTTAAGAAAATCCTGATAAAATAAAAGTATATTTAGGAGGTGTAAAATGAAAAAGTATATTTGTCAGTCGGCCTTGTTGTTGGCAGGTTTTGTGACTACTGTTATGGGTGTCTATAGTGTTCAAGCAGACAGTCATATTGTGGTAGAAGGTGATTCCGTTTACTCAATCGCAGACCAGTATGGTGTGGATCCTTATCAACTAGCAGAAACCAATGGATTGGACATTCTAGGCCTAATCACACCAGGACAAGTTTTAGAAGTGCCAGGTCAAGCCTATGTCGAAGAAGAAGTTGTAGAAGCTGGTGCAGGTCAGTCTGACTATGTTGTTCAAGAGGGGGATTCTCTTTATGGTATTGCAGATGCTTTTTCATTGGACGTCTACGACTTATTAGCGCAAAATCAATTGACCCTTGAAACGACTTTGCATCCTGGTCAAATTTTGAAGTTGACAGAAACAATATGGGGTCAGGCTGTCGATACAAGTAGCGATAGCTACTATCTACCTGGTTATGAATATGAGCCGGGGATTAACTATCCTGTTGGTCAATGTACATGGGGTGTACAAAAAGTTGCTCCGTGGGCAGGCGACTGGTGGGGCGACGCGGCTACTTGGGGAGCCAATGCGGCGCGTGATGGTTTCCGTACAGGAACAGTGCCAGAAGTCGGTGCTATTATTTCCTGGAATGACGGTGCTCTAGGGCACGTTGCCTATGTGACAGCTGTTAATGAAGAAGGGCAAATCCAAGTTCTTGAAGCCAACTACCGTGGACAACAGTGGGTGGATAATTTCCGTGGCTGGTTCTATCCAACGGATACAGCTGGAGAGATTACTTATATTTACAATAACTAAGAAATGAATTCCCCCTCTCGAATTCGATTTCGGGAGGGGATTTTGGGTAGAGGATAGAGAGGTGGGGAAACCATGTCCGTTGGGGCTATCCTTCCGAAAACCCTCTATACATCCTTCCGTTCTCTCCCCTATCCTACCGCAAAAAGCGGGGAAATAGCAAAAGAAGTTGGGTTTAAGCTTGGGGCTACTTCTTAGAGTTGGTCTTAACATCTCAGCGCAGTGGTTGATTGGCAGATTTGTTCGTGTTTCACACTCCAAATCTGACCTAATCAACTATGCGGGGGTGGGAAGACGAACTCTTTTTGTTTGGTCGAGTTCTTTCCCACTCCCAAAAAGGACCTGCATGTGCAAGTCCTTTTGTCTTTGTTTGATTAAGCTTGACCTGAAACTTCAGCAGCGTGGTCATCCATTGAAAGAACTTCGTGGAAGACACGTTGTGTCAATTCAGTTTTTTGTTCTTTAGTGAGGTATTTAGTGTTTACGCAGTATCCTGAGATACGAACGATAACATCTTCACCCGCCATGATTTTCTCGTAAACGTCGTTCAAGTCCATAACGTTCAAGTTAACGTGTTGACCACCTTGTTCGAAGTAGCCATCAAGGATTGTCACCAAGTTGTTTACTTGCTCATCGAAGGTCTTACCAAGTGCTTTTGGAGAAACTTGAGTTGTCAATGAGATACCGTCGTTGGCATGGTTGAAGTTGAGCTTAGAAAGGGTGTTCAAGTTTTGCAACCAACCACCACGAGATTTAGAAGTTGGGTTAGCACCTGGTGGGAAGAATTCCACTTTAGAAGTGTTAACAGAGCCATCTTCATTGAGGAATACACCACGGTGAACAGGTGAGTTACCAGTTTGTTTAGAGTAGGCAACGTTTGAAGTGATGGTCAAGATAGATACCGCAGCTTCTGCATTCTTGTAAAGTTTCTTGTTAGCAAGACGAGAATAGAATGCTTCCATGAGCCATTTCGCGATATCATCTACACGGTCATCATCTTCACCATAGCGTGGGAAGTCACCAGTTACTTCGTAGTCGTAGATGAAGCCATCTTCGTCACGGATTGGTTTAACCTGTGCGTACTTGATAGCTGACAAGGAGTCAACAGTATTTGCGAAACCACAGATACCGAAGCCCATGTTTGCACGAAGGTGAGTTGGCAAGAAGGCCATTTGAACTGCTTCGTAGTTGTACTTGTCTGTCATGAAGTGGATAATATTCATGGCATCAACATAAGTATCTGTCAACCAGTCAAGGGCTTTCTCAAAGTTTGCGATAACTTGGTCGTAGTCAAAGATTTCAGAAGTGTTTGGTTCAACGCCGTCAAATACTTTGTAGTCTTTGTGGACATCATCATAACCGTTGTTCCAGCTTGAAAGAAGAGCTTTCAAGACGTTTACACGCGCACCGAAGTACTGGATGTTGTGGCGTTTGTCTTCGCTTTCTGGGTCGAGTGGTGACACACAGCAAGAGATACAGCTCATTTCACCATAACCGTCTTTAGCCATTGTTGTTACACCTTCGTATTGGATAGAAGAGTGCTTGTGGCTCATTGCCATACAGTAGCGACGGAAAGCGTATGGAAGCTGGTCAGACCAAAGAACTGTCAAGTTTGGCTCTGGAGAGTTACCGATGTTGTCAAGTGTGTTCAAGAAACGGTAGTCCATCTTGGTTACACGGTGACGACCATCGTTACCCATACCTGCCATAGATGTTGTCAAGAATGTTGGGTCACCAGAGTAGATTTCGTCGAAGGCTTTTGTACGAGCGAATTTCACTGTACGGAGTTTCAATACAAAGTCATCAACAAATTCTTGGATTTCTGATTCAGTAAATGTACCGCGAGCCAAGTCACGTTCAGCGTAGATGTCAAGAACGATTGGCACACGACCAAGAGAAGTTGCCGCACCGTTGATAACACGGCAGACTGCCATAAAGGCGATGTTGGTCCATTGGATAGCTTCCTTGGTGTTCATGGCAGGCTTACGAACATCAACACCATACAAGTCACCCAAGCGTACAACTTGTTGAAGAGCTTGGTACTGCATGTTGATTTCTTCGCGAAGACGGATTGACTCTTCGTCGATTTCAGTGATGGCATTCCAGTCAGCGACTTTTTCTTCCATCAAGTAGTCAGCTCCGTAGAGGGCCAAACGAGCGTACATACCGATGATACGACCACGTGAATAAGCATCTGGAAGACCAGAAACGTGGTGTGAGTGGCGAGCACGGCGGATATCAGCTGTGTAGGCACGGAAGATACCGTCGTTTACAGTTGTAGCGTGTTTTGTATAGATTTCATGAAGAAGTGGGTCTGGAGTATAGCCGTTTTCGATAAGGGTTGTTTCAGCCATACGGATACCACCACGTGGCATGAAGTTGAGTTTGAAGAGCTCATCGTTTTGGATACCGAAAATCAGCTCGTTGTCTTTATCAATGAAACCAGCTGGGATGTCAGCAATGGAAGTAGCACGATCCACGTCCATTGGGAAGCGTGTGTCTTCGTAGCCAGCTTTTGTTTCTTCGATGATTTTCTTGATGTGAAGCGAACGCTCAGTTGGTCCTGCAAGGAAACTTTCATCTCCATCATAAGGAGTGTAGTTAGCTTGTACGAAACGTGTTACACTAGCTTTTTCTTGCCAATCTACACCTTTGAAGCCTTCCCAGGCTTGAGCGAAAATGTCTTCAGCAACATTTTTAGTTTTCACTTTTGTTGACATGAGGATTCTCCTTTGAGATAGTTTTGTTTTTCACATATTTTAGTATATCATATGTAAGCACTTTCTTCAAGACAAAACACTGAAAAATAAATTGGAATTTTTTCCAAGTAGTGGAATATAAATCCAATAATCCAGTCATCGGTCTCTCGAATTATCATTATATTAAAATATATAACAACCGTCAAATATAATGGATTGATATATTGACAAAGAAAGCGTTATCATGTAGAATATATGTGTATATTAATAACAAAAGATAAAAGGAGGCAGACGATGAGAGCTTACTCTAAGGAATTATTTTCTAAGAAGAATAGATATTCAATTAGAAAATTGACAGTAGGTGCGGCGTCAGTTATCGTAGGAATTTCTCTATTTTCAGGTGGAACAGTATTAGCAGAGGGAACAGCACTTGCCGATACTCCTGTTGAGACGATAGAAAACAATGATGTTAGCAATACAAATGAAGGAGTTGTGGATCAAGATAGCTCCCAAACAGACGAGGTAGTTGCTACGGATATAGAAGCTGCGCGGACGGAATTGAATTTTGCCCAGTCAGAATCTCAAGAAGTCGCTGCGGAATGGACGCCAACTTCTACACCGGCTGGTACAGTTGAGGTCGTAGAAGAAGAAGGAATTCGTTACAACCGCTTGTCCTCAGTTGAGGGTCAGGACAATTCGACAAATATCGGAACATTTGAAAATCCGGACTTGAAGATGAATGCAGATGGCAGTGCGGAGGTATCATTGTCATTTGTAGAACGCTCTGAACCAGCACAGGCTCGCTTTGGTATCTATCTTAACCATACTGATCAGAATAAGCATGTTTTAGTTGGTTATGATAAAGATGGTTGGTTCTGGGAGTACAAGTCTCCAAGTGCAAGTACTTGGTACCAAGGTCAACGGGTACCGGCTCCTGAAAGAAATGTTCTCTATGATTTAAGTGTCAATTTAACACCTACTGGTGAGATTTCGGCATCCATTCTTTCGGATTCCATGACCGAGGCACAGGAATTGTTTGCGGCTCAGCAAATTCCCGAAGCAGCTTGGAATGATTTAAAGAATACCTTATCAGCTAAATTAAAAGTTACTAGTCGTAATACTGATCGTACAGTGGTGGATATCGTTGCTAAAAACCAAGAAGGAGTTTCAGAAACAGCTAGCCAGCCAACAACGAATGCCACAACTGGTACAGGAGAGACGAATACACCTACGCCAACCGAAATCCAACCAGACTGGAGATCTACTTCAGCTATCAAAGGAACAGTTGCCATTAAGGAAGAAGGTGGAGTTCGTTACAATGCACTTTCTTCAACGACTCAAAACAATAATGGAGATAGCATTGCCATCTTTGAAAAAGCTGGATTGGAAGCTAGTCCAGAAGGCAATGTCAATCTAAACTTGGAGTTTGTAGAGCGTTCTGAAAACAACCAAGGCCGTTTTGGAGTCTTTGTCAAATACAAAGATGTTAACAACTTCCTCTTTGTTGGATATGATAATTTAGGATGGTTCTGGGAGTACAAGGTTAACGGTACAGGAAACTGGCTACGTGAACGGACAGTCACTACATCTCCTGTAAAAGATAGTAAAAATACTCTATCGATTTCTTACAAATCAGATGGGCAGTTGAATGCTACAAACAATGATGTACAGTTGTTTGATACACTAAACTTGGAAACAGCTGTGAAAGAAGCCTTGTCAGCTGAAAAACGAGTTGCTTTGAAATTAGGTACATTTGGTCAGCAATTAACCAAGGTTGATATAAAAGCAGATGACCAAACAGGTGTGACCCCTGCAGATGAAAAAGAAGAAACACCTACAACAGCTTTTGTTGTCAATGATGCGGCAGTTGCCTATGATGAACTCAATTCAGGTGAATTGACTGCCAAGATTGACCGGGCATTCCCACGAGTTAGAGAATATACCTTCAACGGGAACAAGGTATTTGGACAAGTCCATTCTCTCAATTCACTACGCATCAACAATGTGAAAGTGACGCCAACCGTTACCTATAACAAAGTTGACGACAAGACCGCTCACTATGTTTTGGATGTTGTGGATGAAGCTAACAAAATCAACGCTTCTATCAAGGTTCAAATCAAGGTAGAAGGTAAAGAACTTCACTTTGATGTTTTGGAAGTTAATAACCGCAACCAAGTGACCTATGGAGCAGAGATTGATGATGTTGCCAAGTTGATCCAAACCATTGCTTTTGATGAAAATAATTTGGTTTCAGTCGCTAGCCATCAAACCGATGCAAAATTTGATGGAAGCCGCATGTCGACCCACACCCATCGTACAGGTGATGAGCATATTCAATTGCAAGATGGTGTGAATTACCAACGTCAAGGATACATGTATGGCTTTGTTTCAACAGATCAATTTGCGGCAGCAGTTTGGAGTAATTCACAAAATAGCTATGGTGGTGGTGCAAGTGACTTTACACGCTTGACAACAAATAGCCACCGATATACTGTTGATGGTGAAACTGGTGTTCATCTAGGAATTGCTTCCTCTCCATGGAGATGGGAGGGAGCCCACAACGGTGTCGTTTATCCAGAATATACTCTCGAATTGCCAAGTGCAAAAGTAGTTTTTGCAGCTGATGCAAACAATGATAATAAGGTAGACTGGCAAGATGGGGCTATAGCTTACCGTGACATCATGAACAATCCAAAAGGGCATGAATATGTACCGGAACTGGTAGCTTACCGTATCGCTATGAACTTTGGATCACAGGCTCAAAACCCATTCTTGATGACCTTGGATGGTATTAAGAAAATTGCCCTTCATACAGATGGCTTGGGACAAAGTATCCTCTTGAAAGGTTATGGTAGTGAAGGTCATGACTCTGGACACTTGAATTATGCAGATATTGGTAAACGTATCGGTGGCACAGAAGACTTCAAGACCTTGATTGAAAAATCACAACCATATGGTGCAAAACTAGGTATTCACGTCAATGCATCTGAAACCTATCCAGAATCCCAATACTTCTCTGAAGAGATTCTTCGTCGTCAGGCAAATGGTGACTACGCCTATGGTTGGAACTGGATTGATCAAGGTATCAACATCAGTGGTCATTATGATTTGGCCCACAACCGTTTGAAACGTTGGGAAGATTTGAAGAAAGAACTGGGTGACGGATTAGACTTTATCTATGTCGATGTGTGGGGTAATGGTCAGTCTGGTGGCGAAAATGCTTGGGAAACTCATGTTCTTGCCAAAGAAATCAATATGCAGGGTTGGAGAAATGCCTTTGAATGGGGTTATGCAGGTGAGTATGACTCGACCTTCCAACACTGGGCAGCAGATTTGACCTACGGTGGCTTTACTCTGAAAGGTATCAACTCAAACATCGCTCGCTTTATCCGTAACCACCAAAAAGATTCATGGGTTGGTGACTACCCAGCTTACGGTGGCGCAGCCAACTATCCATTGCTTGGTGGCTACGATATGAAAGACTTCGAAGGTTGGCAAGGACGTAGCGACTACAATGGCTACATTACCAACTTGTTTGCCAACAACCTGATGACCAAGTATATCCAACACTTCCAAGTAACCAACTGGAAGAATGGTGACCCTGTTCGTATGACGGACAACGGTGAAACCTATACTTGGACGCCAGAGATGGAAATCACTTTGAAAGACAAGTCTGACAATACCTTGGTCTTGACCCGTAAGTCAAATGATGTTAACAATGCTGGCTACCGTCAACGGACAGTAACCTTGAATGGTCGTACGATTCAAGATGGAGCAGCTTACTTGGTGCCTTGGAACTGGGATGCGAATGGTAATGACCTGACTAGTGACAAACACAAAATGTACTACTTCAACGAAGAAGCAGGTGCCACAACTTGGACCCTTCCTTCAGATTGGACTGGTAATAAGGTTTATCTCTACAAACTTACTGAGCTAGGTAAGACAGATGTTCAAGAATTGGCAGTAACCAATGGTCAAATTACCATTCAAGCGGATGCAAATGTGCCGTATGTCCTCTATAAATCACCACAGACAAATCCAGAGATGTCCTGGAGTGACGGCATGCATATCTATGACCAAGGCTTTAACTCAGGTAAGCTAGACCATTGGACAATTGATGGTGATACTAGCAAGGCTACTTTGGTCAAATCCCAAGGTGCCAACGATATGCTCCGTATCCAAGGCAATACATCCAAAGTTAGTCTCAGTCAAAAATTGACTGGCCTGAAACCAAATACCAGCTATGCAGCTTATGTAGGGGTAGACAACCGCAGTACAGCAAAAGCTAGCATTACGGTCAATACAGGCAGTTCAGAAGTTACAAACTATACAAATGAGTCTATTGCTCTGAACTATGTAAAAGCCTATGCTCATAATACATTGCAACAAAACGCAACGGTTGATAATACAAGTTACTTCCAAAACATGTATGTCTTCTTCACAACTGGAGACAATGTGGATAATGTACACTTGACCCTATCTCGTGATGCAGATGCGGCAGCAACTTATTTTGATGAAATTCGTGTCTTTGAAAATGATTCAACCATGTTTGCAGGTGGTCACAATACAACTGCTGGTACCTTCAAGCAAAACTTTGAGAGTGTTCCGCAAGGTATTTTCCCATTTGTTATCGGTGGTATTGAACGAGTTGAGGACAACCGTACCCACCTTGCAGAGAAACATGCTCCATATACTCAGCGTGGCTGGAATGGTAAGAAGGTGGACGATGTCATTGAAGGTACTTGGTCACTCAAGACAAATGGTCTGACAGCTCGCAATAGCATTGTTTACCAAACTATTCCTCAAAACTTCCGCTTTGAAGCTGGCAAGGCCTATCGTGTAAGCTTTGATTATGAAGCTGGTTCCAATGGAACTTATGCCTTTGCTATCGGTGAAGGACGTTATAACAATGATGCTGGTAGCCTAACGCTGAATCCATTGAACAATTCATGGGAAGATAGTGATAAGGCTAAGAAAGCAAGCTTCTTAGTTACAGGTGCAGAGTCTGGCAATACTTGGGTTGGTATTTTCTCAACTCGCCGTGGTGGTGATACTAAGGGAGATACTGGTGGAAATGCCAACTTCCGAGGCTACAATGACTTTATGCTAGATAATCTGGTGATTGAAGAAGTTACCTTGACTGGTCACTTGTTGACAACGGATTACTATAACTTGAATACTCCAGTCTTGAATGAAAACTATACTCAAGCAAGTTTGGCACCGTACAAAGAAGCTTTGTTAGCAGTGTCTGCAGCTCCTGAGGATATTAGTATCGAAGATGCTCGTACCTTGATTGCTACTGCCAATACAGCCCGTCAAAATCTTCAAGTGAAGAAAACAGCAATCACAAATGAAGATATTGGCTTGGCTCAGGCTAGTGCTCAAGAAGGTGAAGAAATAGCTAAAGCCTTTGACGGCAATCCGTCTACTATCTGGCACACACCATGGAATGGCCGTCATATTAATGAGCCAGCGACAGTGAACCTTCGTAGACCAGTTGACATTCAACGCTTTGAATATGTGCCAAGACAATCAGGCCGCAACGGTATCTTGAAAGCATTGACATTGGTGATTACTGATGATCAAAACGTGGAACATACCTTTACTGGTGCGGATTGGCCAGCAACAAGTGCTACTAAGACAATTGATTTCGGTAAGACAATTAAGGCTAAGAAGATTGTGATTACAGGTACTGCCTCATACGGTGATACTGCAGATCAATTTATGTCTGCTGCTGAATTCCGTTTCTTGACACCTGTTCAGGAAGAAGCCACCCTTGATAAGGCACCTTATGAAGCAGCCCTTGCGGCCGCACGTTCAGCAGGTAAGACAGCTCTTGTCAAAGAAGTGGAAGACTTTATGGCTTCTGTCGAAGCTGCAAATCTTTTGACAGCAAATATCTTAGATGCTACAGTTGCTCTCTTGAATGCTACTGAAACACCTGAAAACCCAGGCAATACGACAGGTACTACTACCGAAACGCCTGAAAATCCAGGGAATACAACAGAAACTCCAACACCAGATAATGGAGAAACACCAGTTGATAAGCCGACAGAGACAGTTGTTAATACAGAAAATCTTGAGGTAGCAATTGCCAAAGCAGAGGCTTTAGACCAAGCTGCATATTCAGCGGAGGATTTAGCAGTTCTAACGGAATTACTTGAAAATGCTTTAGCAACCCTAGAGTCAACTAGTCAAGAATTGGTAGACGATGCTACTCAGATGTTGAATGACTGGCTAGCTAGCCACACTTCTCAACCAGCACCTGAGACACCTAAACCAGGCACAGGTGAGAAGCCAGTTGATGCTCCAGTCAAACAAGATGAGGATATCGTCACTGCTAAAGGAGAAAGTACCAAAGTAGATCCTCTTCCGTTAGGGGAATTGCCACCGCTTGTGATTGCAAAAGGTGATAGTGTTAAAGCAGAACCATTACCTGCTTTCGATGGAGGCTTAGTTCCTAACTATGCACCTACAGCAGCCGCTCTTCATAGTATTGATCCTGCAAGCTTGGCGAAAGAAACTGCTAGTCCAAAACCAGCAAAAGCTACTTCAGCTACTTTACCGCAAACAGGTGAAACAACTGAACAAGGTCTTCTCCTAGCAGCTGGTTTGGTAGGTCTAATGGCTATGGCGGCTCGCAGAAGACGATTTGAGTAGCCATTTCAGAATAACATAGCTTGTTCTCCAAATACATTAGAGGTGGGTCTCGGACCTGCCTCTTTTGTATTGTTTATCGAAGCTTTTCGCAAACTTATAGTAAAATGGAATTAGAAACAGGACACGTCTAAGTTTATAGATTTGAAAATTCTAATATCTAAAAATGCGAAGTAGTGGTGCTCTATCTGCATCTGCGTCGCCTAGTCTGATTTTGATTTTCATTGAGTACTACTTGCCCGTCAATGTTCGCTTTATGAAAAAATTTGTTAGATAGGCTATAATATGTCTAGTAGTAAGGAGCAGAAAGGAGTTTCCATGTTAATTTTTCCCCTAATCAATGATTTATCTCGAAAAATTATTCATGTTGACATGGATGCTTTTTTTGCTGCTATAGAGGTCAGAGACAATCCTGCTTTGAAAGGCAAGCCAGTTGTTATCGGGGCAGATCCGCGACTGTCTGGCGGTCGTGGAGTGGTATCTACCTGTAGCTACGAGGCGCGTGCCTTTGGCATTCATTCGGCCATGTCCTCCAAGGAGGCTTATGAACGCTGCCCGCAAGCCGTCTTCATTTCTGGAAATTATGAAAAATACCAGGAAGTAGGGCGACAGGTCAGGGAAATTTTCCATCGCTATACCGACTTGGTGGAACCGATGTCCATTGATGAGGCCTATCTAGATGTGACAGAAAACAAGCTGGGATTAAGCTCGGCAGTCAAAATTGCCAAACTCATACAATACGACATCTGGAATGAACTACATTTGACCGCTTCTGCTGGGGTTTCTTATAATAAATTTCTAGCCAAAATCGCCTCGGATATGGAAAAACCGCATGGCCTGACCCTGATTTTGCCTGAAGATGCGGTTGAAGTATTGGCTTCTCTGCCTGTTGAAAAATTCCACGGAGTCGGAAAGAAAACGGTCGAACGCCTACAGGATATGGGAGTTTACACAGGCAAGGATTTACTAGACGTGCCAGAAATGGTCTTGATCGATCGCTTTGGGCGCTTTGGTTATGATTTGTATCGGAAGGCTAGGGGCATTTCGAATAGTCCCGTGAAAACCAATCGGGTGCGCAAGTCTATCGGTAAGGAAAGGACCTATCGCAAGCTCCTCTATCGTGATGAAGATGTCTTGAAAGAGCTAGTCAGCCTCTGTCAACGGGTGGCCGCCAGCTTAGAGCGAAATGAGAAACAAGGGCGAACCATTGTCCTGAAAATCCGCTATGGGGATTTTTCAACCCTGACCAAGCGACATAGTTTGGAAGAACCGACCAATCAAGCTCAAGTAATAGAGAAAGAAATCCGTCAGCTTTTTGAAGAAGTTGGACGGGCTGAGAAAGGTGTTCGCTTGTTAGGAGTGACCGTTACCAATTTTATGGAAGGAGAAAGTAAAATTGCAAATTTCGAGTAGATTTACCATTGCCAGTCACATTTTGGTCTTGCTAGCCTTGGAGGGAGAAAAGGAAAAACAGACCAGTACTAGCATTGCAGGCAGTGTAGGGGTTAATCCTGTCATCATCCGCAATATTCTGGCTCAGTTGAAAGAGGCTGGTTTGGTTCAGGTGGCGCGTGGTGTAGGTGGTGCACGTTTGGCCCAAGCTCCAGACAAGATTACCCTCCTTCATGTCTATCAGGCAGTGGAGTTATTTGGAGAAAAGGGGAAACTTTTTGGTTTTCATGAACAACCCAATCCAGCCTGTCAGGTTGGCCGCAATATCCATCCCCTGCTAGATAGCCGTTTGGAAAATGCCCAGTCAGCTCTGGAAAGAGAGTTGGGACAAACAACCATTGCTGATTTATTGGCAGAATTATAGATATTCAATCATCCTCGTGATGATTTTTTTAAATTTTTAAGTTGTAACATTTGACATTACAACGAACATGGTATAAACTAATTGTTGTAAACAAAAATATTACAACAAAGCAAGTGAGGTAAACAATATGAAAATCGCCATTATCGCAGCAAACGGTCAAGCAGGTCAAGTCATTGCCAAAGAAGCAGTAGAACGTGGTCATCTGGTGACGGCCATTGTCCGCTCTGAAAACAAGAGTGCAGCCCAAGAAGTCATTCAAAAAGATGCTTTTGCACTTACCAAGGAAGACTTAGCGGGCTTTGATGTGGTTGTCAACGTCTTTGGTGCTTGGACACCGGAAACGCTACCAGATCACAGCCGTCTAGCTAGCCACTTGACAGACTTGCTTGCAGGGACATCCACTCGCCTCTTGATTGTCGGTGGTGCAGGTAGCCTCTACCTGGATCAGAGCCAAACAACTATGCTCAAGGATGCACCAGACTTCCCAGCGGACTACCTACCAGTCGCAGAGGCCATGGGCGCAGGTCTTGCCCTCTACCGTCAGGCGACAGCGGTCAACTGGACCTATATCAGCCCGGCCGCTGATTTTGATGCAGAAGGTCAAAAAGCAGGTGCTTACACCCTTGCTGGCGAGGTTTTCCAGGTCAATGCCCAAGGTGAAAGCTATATTAGTTATGTAGACTATGCTGTGGTCTTAGTAGACATTGCCGAAAAAGGTGGCTACCAGCAAGAACGTATTTCGGTATTTGCATCATAAAATAGAAGAAAAGGTAGTTCCCCTCGTGGAATTATCTTTTTTATTTTCAGTTTATATAGTATAATAATATGTACAAAAACATAAAGGAGTTCCCTATGATTCACTTGATTTGTCCCAATCCAGCCCTAGACCGTACGCTTCTTGTGGAGAAGATAGAAAAGAACATTCCCCTACGTCCGTCAGAAGTCAGAGATTATCCAGGAGGTAAGAGTTTCAACGTAGCCTATGCCCTTCGAGAAAATGGTGTGACAGACTACACTATCCATACCATTTTAGGTGGGCAGATAGGTCGTTATATCCAAGACCTCAATGTCCAAAAGGGAAATCAACTGCAGGTTGTTGAAAATGATCAGAACACAAGAACCTGCAATATTTACGTAGAAACCAGCACAGGCGATGTCGTTCTCTTCTATGAAAAAGGCTTTGAACTGACAGAGGACCTGCTTGACCAATTTACCCAGCAGATAGAAAATAGCCTAGAGGCTGGCGATATCCTAGTCTTTTCAGGCAGTCTCATGAAGGGCATGCCGGTTGATTATATTCAGCGATTTATTGAAAAATACCCAGAGGTCTTGACCATTGTGGATACCAGTGGACCAGCCTTACAAGCTGCCTATCAAGCTCGCCCAGCCGTGATTAAAATCAATAATGAGGAACTCAAGGACATCTATCCAGAGCTGGATGAAGAAAGTACAGAGGATATTTTGCGGATACTAAAAGAAGTAACGCCGCATGAGAATATCATCATTACCATGGGTGGAAAGGGAAGTTTGGCAAAGATTGGCCAGCGTTTCTTCTGTATCCAGTCGCCCAAGAAAGAAATACGCAATCCCATTGCGGCAGGAGATTTCTACCTAGGCTTGCTAGTTAAGGGGATCAGCCAAGGACAAGCACCTGAAATTTTCTTGAAAGAGGCAGCAGCCTTTGCGACCGCCAACTGTCTTAACTATTTCCCAGAGGTTGAAGCAGAGCAGTTTGCGGAGATGCTAGAAAAAGTAATTCTGGAACAACTGTAGATATGCGCAAAACAAGCAAGTTTGACGCCTCCATGTCTTAAAAAGTTTTCTCTAGGAATTGAGATTATTTTTCTTACAGTCTATTGACAAAGGGGTGTTTATAGGTTAATATAAACATATACGAAAGCGTTTACAAAATTGGTTGTCCTACCAAGGTCTTTAAAAGTAGAAAGGAAAAAGGGATGAAAAAATTACTGAAGTTTTTAGCAATTGCTTTTGTAGGTTTGTTTCTGGTAGCTTGTGGAAAAGCGACAGAAAATTCCAGCAGCGGTTCTGACTCAGGATCAGGAAAAACTTACGAAGTCGGTGTTGCTATTTACAAATTTGATGACAACTTCATGACCCTCTATCGTGAAGAGTTAGATGCCTATTTCAAACAATTGAGTGAAAAAACTGGCAACAAGTATGTTTTGGATATCCAAGACGGCAAGCAAGACCAAGCTACCCAAACAGAGCAAATCAATACCTTTATTGCACAAGGTAAAGATGTTATCCTTGCTAACCTAGTTGACCCAACCGCTGCAGGTTCCATCATCAACTCAGCAAAATCTGCCAATATTCCGGTTGTATTTATCAACCGTGAACCAGAAGTAGCTGAATTGGAAATCTGGCCAGGTAAAACTACATATGTAGGTGCAGATGCTACTCAATCTGGTACCTATCAGGGTGAAATTATTGCAGCAACTGAGAGCAAGGGTGATATCAACGGCGATGGTAAAGTTCAATACATTACCCTCTTTGGTGACCCAGCAAACGTTGATGCTCAACAACGGACAACTTACTCAGTAAAAGCGCTTGACGATGCAGGTATCAAACGTGAAGCCTTGGCTGAACCTTACCTTGCAAACTGGGATACAGCGAAAGGTCAAGAAGTGACAGCAGCTGCATTGGAACAATTTGGTGACAAATTGGAAGTAGTTTTTGCCAACAACGACGGTATGGCAGTTGGTGCGGTAACAGCGATTAAGGCTGCAGGTCGTACTGTTGGTAAAGACATCTTGGTTGTTGGTGTAGACGCTATTCCAGATGCCATGGAACTTCTTGCTAAAGGTGAATTGACTGGTACTGTATTGAATGACCACTTCAACCAATCTCACACAGCAGCAAACGTTGCAGTTGAGTTGATGGAAGGCAAAGATGTTTCTCCATACTACTGGGTAAACTATGTCAAAGTAACCTCAGCAGCAGATGCAGAACTAAAAGAAGCAGAAGCTAAGAAAGAAACAATCGAAGAAATTAAAAAACGTTACGCAGAACGTGAAAATAACTAAGAAGGACTTAAATAGATACTCGATAATCCAAGCAAGTTCTAATACTTGTAAAGAATGCAGGTCTTAGAGATAGTCTGATCTTGCTAATTAGAGAGTGCAATCAATTTTGCCAAACGACAAGTGCGTTCTCACTATGCCAAATCCCCAGGGAAGAATGGTGATTGTGCGCATAGTGAGAACTTATTTTTTGCAAAAAGAAAGAGAGCGGGGAGAATGTGTGAATATATTTTAGAAATGAAACATATTACCAAGACATTTCCAGGTGTTAAGGCCTTGGACGATGTGACTTTTAAACTTCGTCCTGGTACAGTTCATGCTCTGATGGGAGAGAACGGAGCTGGGAAATCCACCCTCATGAAGTGTTTGTTTGGAATTTACCATCGGGACCAAGGGACTATTATCTTTGATGGCAAGGAAGTAGACTTCAAAGATTCCAAGGAGGCAATTGATGCAGGTGTTTCCATGATCCATCAGGAGCTTCAACCTATTCGCATGATGACCATTGCTGAAAATGTCTTTCTGGGGAATTATCCCCTTGGGAAGTTTAATCTGGTGGACCATGCCAAGATGAATCAGGATACCAAGGTTCTCTTAGAAGAAGTGGGTCTTTATGTAGATCCTCGCACCTTGCTGGATGCTTTGACCGTATCGCAGATGCAATCAGTAGAGATTGCTAAGGCCATTTCCCACAATGCCAAGGTGGTAATCATGGATGAACCAACTTCCTCACTGACCAGCTCAGAAGTGGAAAAATTATTTGAAATCATTGCCCAACTAAAAGCGAAAAATATTGGTATCATCTATATTTCCCATAAAATGGATGAGATTCTTCGGATCTCAGATGACATTACCGTCATGCGCGATGGTCAGTATGTTGGTACCTGGCCAGCAGCAGAAATGACCACTGCCAAAATCATTCAAGCCATGGTGGGACGGGAATTGACCAGTCTCTTCCCAGAGAAAACCAACAAGGTTGAAGAGGAAATTGTTCTTCGTTTGGAAGGCATGACATCGCCCAACCATCTTTCCTTTAAGCAAGCTAGTTTTGAATTGAAAAAAGGCGAGGTCCTCGGAATCGGTGGCTTGGTCGGTGCCCAGAGGACAGAGTTGATGGAGGCTCTTTATGGTATTCGTGCCTTAAAACAAGGGAAGATTTTCATCAAGGGCAAGGAAGTTAAAATCAAAAATCCTGCGGCAGCCATTGCCAATAAGATTGCCCTGGTGACAGAAGATCGGCGCTATAATGGTATTTTTGGGGTTCTGTCTGTATCTGATAATGCCTCGGTGGCATCTTTAAATCAGTATCTAGGTGCCTTTGGCCTTTTAGACGATCAGAAAATCAAAAAAGTGGTGGACCATAATGTGGAACGTCTGCGCGTGAAAACACCGACCACTAAAACCCATATCGAAAGTCTTTCAGGAGGAAACCAACAGAAAGTTATCCTGGCACGCTGGTTGGCCAATGATCCAGACATTCTCATCTTGGATGAACCAACTCGAGGGATTGACGTTGGGGCCAAGTATGAGATTTATCAAATCATTAACAATCTAGCTGCTGAAGGCAAATCCATTATCATGATTACATCTGAAATGTCTGAATTGTTGGGCGTTTCAGATCGAATCATGGTCATGTGTGAAGGACGGATTTCTGGTTTCTTGGATAAGGAAGAAGCTACTCAGGAATCTGTCATGAAGCTAGCTACCAAATTTATGACTGGCAATCAAGGAGGAGATGACAATGCCTAAACTAGCGACAAGAGCTGATCAAAACTTTCATCTAGGAGAGTTCCTAACCAAGAACTCCATGTATATCGTAGTTGCGGCTATGATTTTATATACTGGACTGACCCAGGATAATTTCTTTACCCTTGGGAATGCGGCCAACATTATGGCTAACACCTCTGTCCGCTTTATCATTGCTCTGGGGGTATCAGGCTGCTTGATTATCCGTGGTACTGACCTATCAGCTGGTCGGATTGTGGGCTTGACAGCCATTATCACAGCAACCTTGGTGCAACGTCCTGACTTTGCCCAAAAATTCTTCCCAGACCTACCTGACATGCCGATTTTCGTCCCGCTTTTAGCAGCTCTAGCTGTCGGTGCTCTGCTGGGCTTGCTCAATGGTGCTATCATTTCCTTCCTCAGCGTGCCGCCATTTTTGGCGACCTTGGGAACCCAGATTATGACCTACGGTTTTGTCTTGATTTATTCCCAATCCAAGCCAATCGGTACCTTTAAGGATGAATTCGTAGCTATCGGTCAAGGTAAGTTGTTTGGTTTTATTCCTTATATCACTATCATAGCAGCCCTAGTTGGTCTGGCCATGTGGGTGCTTTATAATAAAACCCGCTATGGTAAGTACATGTATGCCATCGGTGGTAATGAAAATGCCGCAGAAGTTTCTGGTGTCAATGTTCGCTTGTCTAAAATCAAGATTTTCCTACTCGCAGGTTTGCTTTATGGTCTAGCAGGTTTCTTGCTTTCTGCCAAGACAGGCTCAGCTGGTGCTGGTGCTGGTATGGGTTATGAGTTGGATGCTATTGCCTCTGCGACAATCGGTGGTGTATCAACTGCCGGTGGTCAGGGTACTGTTCCGGGTATTCTCCTAGGGGTCTTCGTCTTTGAATTGCTCAAAGTCTGCTTGACCTACTTGGGAGTAACGCCAGATATGACCAACGTGATTCAAGGGATCGTCATCGTTGTAGCTGTGGCCCTCGATATTCGGAAGACTCTGGTTAAGAAATAAGACAGGCTTGCTTGTCAGACCAGAACGAAACGCACTCTATAAGCCCAACTTATAGCAAGAAAAACCATAAGATATTGTTATATAAAATTAACCAAAATTGCTTGAAATATTTGGTATATGTTTATATAATGATGGTGTAATTATTGAGTGGGAATAGCTAAATAGGGCAGTTTGTTTAACTACTTCTTCTCAGTAAGTCAACAGTTGTATGTGGAGATAAGTATTCATGTACTGAATTTTTGATTATAGAAAAAGGAAGGTGACTACTATGTCAACAAAGAAAACATATCTTTTGAGAAAAACCTCAATCGGTTTGGTATCATTGGCAACCTTTGCTTTAGTGGGTACAACTGTATCTGCTAATGAGATTGGTGCTGCATCAGCTCATGGTACAGGTGCGACAGCTGACCCAATTCCAGCGCTCAACCTAAACAATGGTGAATTAACAGCAAAAGGTAGCGGTGTGTTGAACTCTGACTATAAACCAGCTTTGGACCCAAGTACAGTAGAGATTACCAAGCATGGTGAAGGCGCTGTTGCAGAAGTTCCAGAAGTGAAACTCGCTTTTGAAAATGGTCAACCAGTTCTTTACTCAAATGGCACAGGTACTACAGCAACAGCAGAACTTCCAGCCTTGGACCCAAGTACAGTAGACATTACAAAACATGGCGAAGGTGTTACAGCTCCTGTCCTAGATGAAGTCGCTATTGCTTTGGACGAAAATGGTTTGTACTTCAAGAATGTTCCAACTGCAGCATCGACTGCGGAGGCGCTTCCAGAAGTGCAATTAGGTGGTAAAGATGGAGAATTCTATCTTTATGCTAAAGGTACAGGCGTGACAACAGAACTTCCAACAAGCGAAGGTGCTGTAGAAACTGCCAAAGGTGAAGGAGCTAAAATTGAAGAATTGTTGGCTGCTACTATTGGTAAGGACGAGCTTGGAGAATACCTCTTCTCTAAAGGTGCTAGTGTAACAGCGGCTGCCCTTCCTTTGGGAGAACTGCCAGCTCTTGAAACTGCCAAAGGTGAAAGCGTTAAAGCTGCGGCTTTACCAAAAATCGACCCAGCAACCGTTAAAGCAACTGAAACAAAAGCTGCAGAGAAAAAAGCATCATCAGAAAAACTTCCAGAAACTGGTGAAGTAATGACAGTTCTTTCACTTGTAGGCGGTCTAGGTCTCCTTGGCTCAGCAGCGATGTTGAAGAAAAGAAAATAATCTACATACACATACAAAAAGGACCGTATAGGTCCTTTTTGTATGTGTATTTTCAGCAAAACAGGAAATTTTTTGTATACATTTTCAAAAATTGACATGAAGAAAAACATAAAAAAATACACTAAAATCCTTGACAAAAATATTGGGGGGGGGGGGTTTAATAAGTTTAATATTTGAATTTATATGGTAATGGTT
>NZ_JAVIHI010000027.1:0-27925 GCF_036680365.1 Streptococcus sp. SS-4456
CCTCACAAGTCCTTTTTATTATATTATACTCCTAAATACGAAGAAAAGCCCTTAGAAAATAAATTCTAAGGACTTTGTCTTCAGTCTGAAGCCTTGGTTTCAAGGCTTTTCATTAACCCTTTCGTTCAAAGGTTTCTAGGCTTTTACTAGCAGAGCAACACACTCGACGTGTGCTGAGAGCACCCCCCCTATACTATAGAACGAAATAAAGTTGGTCAGATTTAGGATTATACTTTTGAACGAAACTATTCTAATAAAGTCTTTATATTTCATACTCTCTTCTCATTCTATACAATAATTTTTCTTTTATTATATCACATTTTATATCTACTCATTTCCCTTTATCTCCACTTTCAGGGGCAATCAATTAAATGATGTAAAAGTGGGTACGTTTCTATTTCCACAAACTCCTTGTCAATGGAAACAAACACGTACCAACAGGGTAAATGGAAATAGAAACTGATAATTTCTAGCTATCACTTCTACTCCCTCCAAAAATTTACTTACTCTGATACTTACCCACCCCAAGCTAAAAAGCCTTGTCTCCAAGGCTTTTCAATATGCTTTCGTTCAAAGGTTTCTAGGCTTTCACCAGCAGAGCGACTACCTCATAAGGAGGATTGGTGGTAAAAACAATCACATTCCGTTTTCGCATCCCTCTCTTTTTAACTTCGGACACCAGAAAAGACGATAGATTTTGGGGTATGATACTCCATTTCTATCGCCTCATATCTTTGAATTCAGTTTTATTAAGTTTCGTTCACCTCGACCAATCTGAATGTCGGAGAAGCATATAAAATTGTATTCCCTTACTAGCTGAAAAACCTTTCTTTTTTCCTTAGAAGTTTAATCATTATTACAAGGGAAATAACCACCTCTAAAACATATACCCCTATCAATACTATAGGCAGAATTTGAACTTCTGCAAGGCTACCGCTGAGCAATATGTAATCCCAAAGAGAATGGAAAATTATAGGGAACAGTATTTTTCGTGTGTCCAAATACATAGCTCCTAAGAACACTCCCATAACAAAGGTTGAGCAAAGTTGTCCCATTAGTTCGGAGACTGATAGACCTCCTATAACATTTATTAAATGCAATGCACAAAATAGCACTGAAGACAGCAGTATGGCAAGAGCCGGATTCATCTTCTTCGCCATTGCACCAAGCAATATCCCTCTGTACATGCCTTCTTCAGCTATTCCAATCAAAGCAGTATCTATTATCAATATAACAAATGCTAAATCCGGACTAAATCCTCTGACAATTGAATATAGTCCAAACCCTACTACAGGGATGAACAAAAGTGCTGAAAATACATAGCTAGGCTTGCTTTCTGAGTGCAAGGTTAATTCATTTTTATTTTTTATGCCGTAGTACAAAACCAATATCGCTAATATAAACATAAACGGCAAAAACTTCCTGCTGAACTCCGTTGAATTATATGGAGTATTTAAGAAATGATTACTGATAAAAAGTCCTATTCCCATTATAATCATATACGCTGTTAATAAAATATAGTTCTTCTTCATATACAACCTCCTGCTTTCATCTATCAAAAAGTACTCCAAGTATTTGCTTGAAGTGCTTTGATTTTGCCTCTAACTACACTACAATATAGAGATAGCTATATGTAAGCCATTCTAATTCATCTGACTAATCAATTATTCTTTCTATGGTTCTTACTAATCAATCCAAGCAACATAATCTTTTTAACAAAGATATCGTAGCTGACTTGTTATTATTTTCAGCTATCACAGTAGCCAATTTTGTTACTTCTCCGCAAGCATCCGTTAATGCATCTAACTTAGAGGCATTTTTTATTAAATTCTGTCCATATTTATTCATCAAACCACCTACATAAGAAGTAAAATCAGTTCAATAATGGCTAATAATTCTTTAGTCATTATTTTACTCCTATTATTTATTTTTATTCATCTTTTTTGCACGCCATTTACCATACCATTGCTCGTTTGAGACTTTAAAGAACTGGCGATATTCTTTTTGGTACTTGAAAAAGTAAAATGCAGCTACAAAATTTTTCAGGGTCATGCCCGTAGTAAAAATCATGAGAGCCGCAACTAATAAGAAAGCCCAACCATACAAGAAACTGAAAATGTCTGGTTGCGTTTTGATCGCTTCCCCAAAATTGAAGGTCCAACGATTGACAATAGCTAGAAGTAATAGAACACCTCCATACTTCTTGATAAATGCCATTAGGCTCTCTCCCCAGTCTTTATTAGCTGGTTCCCCCTTATAAAGTTGTTTTTTAAGCTGTTCTACATTTGAGATTACTAGAGTCTTCCACAGATATACACATACTAACAGTTGAAGTAAAAAACCAATCCATCCAAAGGCACCTACTGTGAGACCGATTGTAAAGGGAAACAGCATCAAAAATACTGTGATTAAAAAAACAAGAAGAGTAATGGTTCCATAAAGCAATTGATGTGCATAATTTTTTTTTGGAAAAACATTTATGATAACCATTACTATTGAGCAATACATCAGTGCCAATAGCGGGATTCTAAAGATTGTTCCAATAGTGACAATTGATTGGGCAGTAGAGGTTGATATGTATCTAATTTTCTCTGTTGAGGTTAAGAGACTTTCTGGTAGATATACTCCTACTCCATATGACATAATAAAAAGTAATAAAATGACTAGCCCAGAAAACCTTTGAGATAGCTTCATAGAAGATAATACGCCAACCTGTGCACCTTCTTCTGTTAGTATCTTCTTACTAACAACCTTTTTTGATTGCTCAAAGGTTGCCGATAGTAACCTCTCTTTACGCATATTTAGCTCCTCCACCAAACCAAAGACGCTAGGTAGTCGTACCGACTAGCCATGAGGCCTGCCCTCTGAATCTTATCACGCAACTCGTCCTCCCTCAAATCAATATTACCATTCTCTCTATTCTCTAAAGCGAATTTTACAATATCATCCTCGCAATGATGATAAAAACTAAAACCTTTTTCTAACACTATCTCATCGTTCAAAACTAATTTTTTTTTAAACTTTTCGTATCCATTTGGAATAAAAATTGGTTTTTTAACTGAAGTTTGTTTTGCTCGAAGCAACCTTTCTTCAAATTCAATTTTTAACTCAGCTTCCGGACAATTATCGTAATTGAATTGAGATAGCAACATATCTATATTATCATAATCATTGTATTTTGTTTTTTGAAACAATGTTTTTGAATTGCTTATCATTTGCAATATTCCTTTCTTATTTATAACTCTATTTAACTATCATTAATAATGTAATTATTAGAACAATTTCATTATACCACGAAACAACGCAAAAAACTGCAACCTTTCGGTCACAGTCACTTACAAGTCTACCTCGGTTCCCTCATGAAATCGAACTGTTATTTCTCCATTTACACAATCATTTATTAATCGTTGAAAATCTTGTCTTTTTCCTACTTGTGTTCCTGAAATCCCCTCATCTGCATAGATACCTGCCAGTTCCCAATCCGACCGCTGAGAGATATAATCTTTATAATGTCTCACCTGAGATTCATAGCTGTTCTTCTAATCTTCGCTATCAGAACTAACTCGGCAATAAGCAGCAACCCTTTTTGAGTCTCTTTCGAAATTGTCGCCTCTTCGACGAACTAACGAATCAGCTTTTATTATTTCAACATTATTGTTTTTCATACTGAAATTCCTCCTTTTGATTCTATATTACCGCGTTCAAATCAAAAGGTCAGCTATTTTGTGTACTTAATACGCAGTCTGTTTCTGATTTTTTCATATTCATTTTTAGATAACAATTCTTTAGAGTATAAAAAATTAAGCATTGATAACTGCAGACTATATTTTACAACTGTTTGTTCCAAAATTTTTCCTCCTGATAACGTGATACTCTATCATTTCCTCCGTGGGTATGATTGGTTAAATCGTGCATGGGCATCTCACCCGCTGTCCTTTTACGATGGCAGCCTGAACGTTCAGAAGTATCATTGTCCTTATTTGTGGTCATGGCAGATAGAGAACCACTCTATTTTATAGCTAATAATTTTCGCTCCTATCACGGCGTATCTCACTAAATTGCTCGACAAATAAGAAAGTCCCACCTCGGTTTATTCAATTGTCAATGAACAAATCAAGGAGAGACTATTTTATTTTTTGTTTAATTCTTTGAGGACAGTCTGATAGTCCAAGAATATAATCCGTACTAACGTTATATAGTGCAGAGAGTTTTATAAGTATTTCAGCTGTAAGAACTACCTCACCTCTCTCAATCTTTGCATAATTTGTGGAAGAGAACGATAGTTTTTCAGCTACAAATTTCTGAGTGAAGTCATTGTCTTCTCTCAAGTCCCTTATACGTTGGTACATATAGCTTTATTCTATGAAAAGTATAGAATACTTTTAGAAGAAAACTTGGAAATTGTCATAATATGACAGCTGATATATTACCTCAATATTACTGAAGTTTATTGATAAATTTTAAATCAATAAATCATAATTTCATGATATAAGTAAAAATATTAAAGTAAATATTATTAAGCTAATTGCCAAATTCATTAACAAATTTCAATTGTAAATGCTTTGCGAGATACTTCGCCTTTTTTAACATAAGTGACATGAGTTTTATCGATAAAGTTGTCCGTTTCTGTCAAAGAGGTAGATAAGCCACTCCACGGTTCCAGAGCAATAAATGGTCCTTTATTGGTTGTTGTCCAAACAACTAAGAAAGGAAAATCTTCAAATGATACCTTTAATCCTTTTTGATGATTTTTGGTTTTCAAAGCAACCTTTCGAGATTTAAGGTTATCAAACGTCAACGCATCATGTTGAAACAGTTCATAATTCAAGTCTAAAATTCTGGTTTTAGATAGCATTGGTTGACGTTTTGAAAAATCAAGAAGTCCCGTCTCTGGGAAACTTTCTGGAATCGTGCAATCTTCTTCCAATTCGAATTCTAGGTAATAGTCATCAAAAGCTTCATCCTCTAATAATGGACAATTAAATCCTGGATGGCCTCCAATAAAGAATGGCATCGCATCTAACTCACCTAAATATCGAATTGCATATTCTGTTTCCAACCTCTTACCATCCAAGCGGTATGTTAGTTGGAGTTCAAATGGAAATGGGTATTGCTTTAACATCTCGTCGTCAGATAAAATACGAAACTGTATCTCATTTTCGGTATGTTTTACTAAATCAAAAGTGCGTTTTCTGACAATCCCATGGCGAGGCATGGATCCAGAAATTGTTTTTTCACCAACCTGAAAAGTGGCCCCATCATTTCTTAGACTACCACAGATAGGAAAGAGAACTGGTGCCTGACCACCCCAGTACTCTGGATTACCTTGCCAAAGATATTCCACACCATCTCGATCTCTAATCGAACTGATGGTCGCCCCCTCTGCTTTAAATTCAACCGTTAATTCATCATTTTTTAATTTCATTAGTTGATTCCCCAATTATACTCTATGATTGCTGAAAAGGCATATAGTCCATTTCATATCTAACATTCACTTTTAACGAACCTTCTAAGAGATTGTTAAACAATGTTTTGAAGTCATCCCATTCTAAATCTGAATGACAAATCCATTCTCCTCCAGTAGAGACATACCATTTCCCTAGAGATTTTAAAACATTCTGATCGATGTATGGAATATATGGACATTTTTCAAAATTAACAATATAAACTTTTTCATAGGCAGAAGTTAAAACACCGTCTATCACTCTTTTTAATGTTTTAAACATAGGTACACACTTTCATAGTAAGGATTAATCAATGACTTGAGTTTCAGCAACTTTCTTGTACCAATGCGCTGATTTTTTAGGATAACGTTCTTGTGTCTCAAAATCAACATAGAAGAGACCGTAACGTTTCTCATATCCATTTGACCATGAGAAAACATCCATCAGAGACCAGATAAAGTATCCTTTAACGTTAGCACCATCTGAAATCGCATCAGAAATCACTTCCAAATGTTTTTTCACGTAGTCAATACGACCATCATCATAAACTGTTCCGTCTACAAATTCATCCTTATAACCAAGACCATTTTCAGTAATGTAAATCTTTTTATAATTAGGATAGTCTGCTTTTACCCGCATAATTTGATCATATAGACCTTGAGGATAAATAATCCAATCCCAATCTGTTTTCGGAACATTTACTGGTGCTTCTCTTCTACCAACACCTTTAATTTGGTATTTGGAACTTCCTTTTTCACCTTTACCGTTATGAATGATTTCAGTCTCACCATCAAAAGCTTGCATCCAATCACTCATGTAGTAGTTAATTCCAAGGAAATCATTCAAATCTTTAGCCGCTTCGAGAATAGAAAAGTCTTCTTCACGAAGGTCTAGTTCACCTCCGTTTGCTGCTAAAATGTGCTGAACGCCTTCCATTGTCTTCTCAGAATAACGGCCAAGGTAAGTCGCATCCAAAATAAATTTGTTATGAATAATATCTTCTAATTCTGCAGCTCGCACGTCATCTGGATTAGCTGGATCATAAGGGTATTTGGTTGGTAAAGCATGAACGACACCGATTTCCCCTTTGTAACCTTTATCTTTATAAAGCTTAACTGCACGTGCATGGGAAACCATCATATTATGATGAGATTGAAAAACTTTTGCCAAATCATATTGGATACCTGGAGGGAACTTACCAACTAAGTATTGCCCGTCACCGATAGGTCCAATCTCATTGAAGGTAGTCCAGTAGTTCACTTCCGGAAACTCTTCGAAACAGAAGGCAGCATAGGCAACAAAATGGTCAATATTGTCACGATTTAAAAAATCACCGTTTGAATGCAAGGCTTCTGGTGTATCAAAATGATGCAAGGTAACGAATGGTTCTACACCACGCTTATGACATTCTGCAAATAAATTATGATAGTACTCAACTCCTTTGCGATTGACCTCACCATATCCAGTAGGGAATACACGAGACCAAGCAATCGAAATACGGATTCCATTGACACCGTATTCTTCAGCCAGCTTTAAGTCGACAGGATAACGATTATAAAAATCACTTGCAGGTTCTGCTGTGTACCAATAATTGTCTTCTAAATACTTATCCCATGCGACCGGGCCTTTTCCATCTGTTTTAGTTGCCCCTTCTGCCTGGTAAGCTGCTGTTGCTCCACCGAAAATAAAGTCTTTTGGTAATGTTTTAGTCATTTCAATTCCTCTTTCTAATGAATAAAAGAAAGGGAAGAGCAGATTATTCTCGGATAAGCTACTCCGTTAATCTCACTATTCCCTTACATGTATAGCATTAGCCTTCGATTTGTTGTGTTACAAAGTCCAAAGCACCTTGACCATCACGGGTCAATCCGATATATTGTGCACCCTCAGTTTTAGCTAACTTAATACCGAGTTTGTCAGTTTCTAATTTCATATCTTCATAGTTAGATGCCACTTGAGGCGCCAAGATAACTAATTGATATTGAGGTAAAATTTCACGGTGAGCACCATAACTACCAGCCGCAGCTGTTACAGGAGCTCCGTATTCTTTAGCAGCCTTGTTCAAGGCATTCGCTAGAAGACCACTTGTACCGCCACCTGCACAAAGGACGAGAACGTTTGTTTGTTCTTTAATTTCTTTAGTAACGCCAGCATTTTTAAGTATAGCGTCTGCTTTTGCTGTGTTAAAGTTAGCAGCAACTTTTTCCTTCAAACTATCAGATGATTTACCTGAACGTTCTTCTTCCAAAATTTGTTGGTCATAGACTTTCAAGAAGGGGTAGTAAATAAGTACGTCTACAACTATCAAAGTCAAAGCAAGAACAAATGACCAAAGACCAAAACCAGTACCCATGATAATACCTAGAGGACCAGGTGTTGTCCATGGCAAGTTCACACTAAAGCTGTTCATACCAAGAACATCAACGAAGAATTTGAAGATCCATACGTTTGCAATTGGAGCAAAAACAAATGGAATAAAGAAAATTGGGTTCAAAACAAGAGGTGCACCAAATAAGATTGGCTCATTAACACCGAAGAAGGTTGGAACAACTGATGCACGACCGATTGCTTGGTTACGTTTTGATTTTGTCAACCACATGAACATGAATGGCACCACAAGAGTTGCACCTGTACCACCCATCGTTACAATAAACATTTGAGTTCCTGAAGTCAAGATTTTATCAGCGTGTTGTCCAGCTTGAAGTAATTGGAAGTTTGTTTCAATATTGGCATAAGTAATAGCAGCAATAGCAGGTTCAACGATTGATGGCCCATGAATACCAACGAACCAGAAAAGAGCATAGGCACCAAAGATAATCGTGATTCCAAGATAACCATCAGCTGCTGTAAAGAGCGGTGCAAGTAATGTTCCGATTGCTTCAGCAACACTTGTACCAACAGTATTACGAACAATGATATCAAGAGCATAAAGAGTTACAATTGATAATGTGAATGGAATTAAGTCTTTGAAAACCTGCGAAATGTTCGGTGGAACTTCGTCTGGCATGCGAATAGAAACGTTATTTTTTACACAGACTTTGTAGATATTGACAATGACAAAAGCTGAGACGAAGGCTGAAAGAAGACCTTTAGTCCCTAAGAAGCCACTTGCAAAGCCTCCTTCAATTGCATCTGATGCCAAAATCAAGAAACCAGTGATTGAGGCAAGCATAGTCGACAAGAAGTTGATTTGGTTTGTACTTTCAAGATCACGGTTTACAGAATCAGTTAATGATTTTGCAGTTGTTCCAGCAACCAAAAGTGCGACCACACCCATTGTGTAGTTGTAAGGTTTCATTAACATCCCAACTACTTCTTCACTCCAATTAAATCCAAAGATGTTTGGAACAAAAGCAATCAGAAGGAAAATACTTGAGAATAAGATAACTGGCATGCTGGCAATAAAGCCATCACGGATAGCACGTAAGTAGATATTACGTGAGATTTTCTCGAAAAATGGTTTCCCTTTTTCAATTTGAGCAATTAGTTTATTCATTAGTTTGTACCTCTCTTATAAAGTTCGATCATATGTTTCATCATATCTTTCAATAGAAGAGTTGTCATCAAGTGGTCTTGCCCGTGCATCAAAGTTACACTAAAGGCTAGATCTTCACCTGCTGCTTCTTTTTGAAGTAGACTTGTTTGAGCATGGTGTGCTTCAACAATGCTTGAATTAGCAGATTCCACCAACTCTTCAGCTTTTTCAAAGTCGCCATTTTGTGCCGCTTTTAAAGCATCTAATAATTTGGAACGTGCTTCACCAGCATAAGATACAATTTCAAATCCTAAAAGAGTGATTTCTTCTCTATTCATGATTATTTCCTCCGAAAATTTTTATGATTATACTTTTTCAGTCCATGGACTAGCAGTTTTTTCCAAAACCTTGTTCAATTCATCAATATTTTGGAATCCAGTTGTACGCAACCATTCACGAGCAGCTTCCTCACCTTGTTCAATAAAGACTTGAACTGAGCCAGCCCATGTTGCACGTCCACAAAGAACACCATTGAATTTTGCACCTGATTCTGCCGCAAATACTAAGGTATCTTGGAATAATTTAGCAGAAACACCCGCACTTAAATAGATATAAGGTAGGTGTGTTGAAGCTTCCTGGTCACGGAAGTGTTGTGCTGCTTCTTCCTTAGTGTAGACAACTTCACCATCACCAAAACCTTCAACGAAATTCATATTGACTGGAACTTCAACCTTAAGAACATCAATACCGAAACGCTCATCTGAGAAGACTTTCATCGCTTCATTCACTTTACGAGGTTTTACCTTGGCGAACTCAACACCTGTGTTGTCTGCAATACCTTCGTCATAAGACAGAATTTCAAGGAAGAACGGAATATCTTCCGCCTTACATTCAGAACCAATACGTTCAATGTATGCTTGTTTTTGACGGTTTACTTGCTCATCACCATCTACATCATAGTATAGCAAAAATTTCAGTGTATCGGCACCCTGTTCTTTAAGGCGTTTGACTGACCAATCATCCAAACAATCTGGTAAGCGGCTTGTTGTACTTGCATCGTATCCTGTTTTTTCGTAGGCAAGTAATAGCCCTGCTTCGTCCGCTCGAGCTTTAGATGCTGGCAAACCGTATTCTGGATCAAGAAGAATAGAAGACGCATATTTTGTCAATTCTTCTGAAACAATTGTTTTCAATGTTTCAATTTGTTCAACTGTTGGCTCTTCTGTTTGATGTTTCGCCATCATTTTTTTGAGTGCCCCACGTTGATCAAAAGCCAAAGCTGAGATAACACCATTTTTATCGCTGACTTTTTCCATCAATGAACGTTTTTGTGCTGTTAATACCATTATTATACCTCTTTTACTTCTATTTGATTAAATAAATTATCGTAATTGTTAAGATTGACATGACCTGTTAGCGCTTCTTGAGCATTCAACATACCAAGTACATTTGCTTTTTTCAATAAATTCTCATCACTATCGTTATGAACTAAAGCAGATGTAATACCAGCTACCGTTGAGTCTCCTGAGCCAACAGGATTGACCACTTCAATTTTAGGGATAGATACCTTATAGAAAACATCATGATGTTTTGCAAAGGCTCCATTTGAACCAAGTGAAACAATCACCCATTCAATCCCATCGAAAAGAGAATTGTGAAGAACTGATTTCAAACTATCAATATCATCAGTCACTTCCGTTCCTACTAGTTGAGAAAGTTCCTCAGTATTTGGTTTAATAACTGTGGGTTTTTCTTGTCCATCAAGTACATTTAGAAGGGCCTCTCCTGAACAATCTAATACAACTGGGATATTATATTTATTACAAATTCCCACCATACGAGAATAAAAGTTTGTATCAAGACCTTTTGGGAGACTACCTGAGATAGCTACAATCCCTAAATCTGGAACCAGTTTTTCAAAATAGTTTAAGAACCCTGTTGCTTCTTCTTCACTAATCGTAGGACCTTGTTCAAGAATCTCTGTTTGATTTCCATCATGCAAAATGGCAATACAGTTTCTCGTTTCTCCAGCAATCTTATAAAAGGAGTGTTTCACACTTGACTTATCTAGTTCACTCTCTATGAATTCTCCAATTTTACCGCCTAACAAACCACTTGCAATCACATCATCTCCCAGTTGGGAAAGAACTCGAGTAACATTCAAACCCTTTCCACCAGGAGTTTTATGCGTTTTAGCAACACGATTCACGGTATCTAATTTGAATTGTTCAAGCGGATAAGAAATGTCAACTGACGGATTCATTGTTATTGTCAGAATCATAACCTTACCCCTTAGTCGTGATATTCACCACGATCCCATTTTTCTAGGAATTCATCAAAGAAGTGTGGATCAGCTTGTCCTTGATTGAGTGTTTCAACATGTTGAATTTTTTCGATCAATTTTTTATTTTCTTCTGTTGGTTTATATTCTGCATGGATAAATGCTTCAATAATATCTGTCATCAATAAGCCACCTGTAATTTTACCACCAAAACCAATGACGTTAGCGTTCAATTCTTCTTTAGCATAGATAGCTGATGTCATATCACGAACAAGAGCTGAGCGAATACCAGGAACTTTATTGACAGCATTGTTAATGCCGACGCCTGTACCACAGATACATACACCAAGGTCTGCTTCACCACTCGCAACTGCTTCACCTACTTTTTTACCAAAGATTGGGTAATGCGTACGAATGTTATCGTAAGTACCACAGTCAATCACTTCATAACCTTGAGTTTTCAAATAGTCTACTACCGCAATTTTATCGTTAGTTACAATGTGGTCACAGCCTACTGCAATTTTCATTTGTTTTCTCCTCTAATTTTAACTTTTGATTTTTTAGCACATTTTATTCAACATATCAACACGAATTTGGTGGCGACCTCCATCATATTCACCTTCAACAAATCCTTTAGCGATATTTTTGGCAACACCAGGTCCTACAATTTCAGAACCAATGGTAATGATACGTGAGTTATTGTGACCACGTGTCATATAAGCAGAGCGTTCATCTGAAACTTCCGCAGCAATCATCCCTTTGATTTTAGTTGCTGTCATGAAAGGTCCAACACCATACGCATCAACTACGATTCCTAAGTTTGAATCGTTAGAAGTCACTTCTTTAGCAACTGCTAAAGTTACATCTACGAAGTCTTGACCATCTTTACTCACATCAACAACTTCTTTACCAAGTTCAATCAAGTATGATTTAACTGTCTCTTTAAGTTCTGTACCTGCTTTATCAGCACCAATAATTACTGCCATTTTCTTTCTCCTGTTACATTAGAAAATAATTGAATGTAGCTACATCGACGATAAATTTTTGCAAAACTGTTTGAAATAACGCTTTCATTATTTCTACACCATTATAATACCACCATTAAAAACAAAAGTCAACAGTTTTATGTGTTTTTTTTTGTGTTTAAAACTAATTGTGTTTGATTTGTTTGTTTTCCAAAAAAATAAAAACACCAACAAACTTAATATTTGTTGGTATAACTATTATAAAACTAGGCTTGCAGCTCCAATCACTCCAGCATTATTCCCTAAAGTAGCTAAAGCTAGTTTAGTAGAATTCCTAACTGTTGGAAAAGCAAATCTATCAAACTCTTCTTTTACTTTATCTAAAAGAAAATCCCCTGCAGCAGAAACACCACCACCAATAACAATATAATTGGGATTAAGTGCATTAGCCAATTGACTCAATGATTTACCTAAGTAATTGGCAAATTGCCATACAATTTTTTGGCCAAGAGAATCGTTTTTCTTAGCGAAATCAAAAACATCCTTTGCAGTTACTTGATGTTCTAAAATTAACCTTCTTAATTCACTTGGTTCATCAAATTGACTAGCAAAGCTTTTTGCAATATTGACAATCCCTGTGGCGCTAGCAACAGTCTCCAAACATCCAATATTCCCACAAGTACATGGAAATCCATCTTCATCAACAACCATATGACCAATCTCACCAGCACTTCCATTAACACCATGAAGTAATTGGCCTTGAGCAATAATTCCTCCACCTACACCTGTTCCAAGTGTTACAAAAATAACATCAGGTGCGTTATCTCCAGCCCCCTTCCATCGTTCACCAAGCGCCGCAACATTAGCATCATTATCTATATAAAAAGGACGACCAAATGCTTCTTCAAATTGTTCTCTGATATTTTGTTCTTTCGACCACCCTAAGTTATAAGCTCCTGTTACTGTTCCTTTTTCAAAATCAATCTTGCCAGGACTTCCCATGCCTATGCCCTTAATATCGCCTAAAGATAAGCTATTTTCTAATAGATATTCTTGAATGGAACTGATAATGTCAGATACAATATTTTTGCCATTATCACTTATATCTGTTGGGATTGACCATTGAGCTTCTATATTTCCTAAAACATCTAAAATGGCTAATTTTACTGATGTTCCACCTAAATCAACGCCTATTATTTTTTTCGTCATGACTTATTCCTCCTCTGTTACACTTTCAATGACGTTTACAAACATATAATATAATCATGTTTTGTTATATTGTCAACTATTTTTATGTTAATTATGTTCTGTTTTGTTTGTTTTTATATTTTTATTATGATAGAATACTAACAGATAGTTATTTTGTAAGTACAGAAAGGAAACATAGTTATGATAAAGAAAGAAAGGCACGAACGTATCTTAGATATGTTAAATATTGAAGGTGTTATTACTGTCAAAGATATGATGAAAGAGCTAAATATCTCTGATATGACTGCTAGAAGAGATTTAGACGCACTTGCTGAAGCAGGATTCCTGACTCGTATACATGGAGGAGCACAACGACTCTATAAAGATGAAGAACCGCACGAAAAAACTCATATTGAAAAAAAGGTACTTCAAACTAAAGAGAAGAAACTTATTGCACAAAAAGCCAATTCGATCATCAAAGATGGTGAAACTGTTTTTATTGGTCCTGGAACAACGTTAGAACATCTAGCAGTTGAGTTAAAAACTCGTAATATTCGTGTAATTACAAACAGTCTTCCTGTTTTCCTTATACTGAATAAGAGTAGGACTGTTGACTTATTATTGATTGGCGGAGAGTACAGAGAAATTACAGGTGCTTTCGTTGGTTCAATGGCTACAACCAACTTAAAAACCTTACGCTTTTCCAAAGCATTTGTAAGTGCTAACGCCGTATCAGATAATGCTATCGCAACATACAGTGATGTTGAAGGAGAAATTCAACAATTAGCACTGGACAATGCTGTTGAAAAAATTTTGTTGGTTGATAGTACCAAATTCAATCGTTATGATTTCTTTAATTTCTATACTCTAGAACAAATTGATACTATCATCACCGATAGTCAAATATCCCAAGACCAATTAAATGAATTTGGCCAACAAACAACTATTATTCAAGCAGATTAAACTCACTTATGACTTATAAAAATATCGTTTTTGATCTTGATGATACCTTATATGACCATCTTTTACCATTCAAAAATAGTATCATACAATGTTTTCCTGAACTTGATATTTCTGAAATTGAACTTATCTATAAACGATTCAGGTATTGGTCTGATATTGCTTTTCCAAAATACACTAATAAGCAAATTTCAATTGAAGAACTACGTATTTTTCGTTGTAAACAGATAATAAGTGAATTTGGATCTTTTAGTATTTCTGATGATTTAGCACTCTCTTTCCAAAAAACATACGAAAAAGAACTCAGTTCAATTACCTTGTTTCCTGAATTAAAAGAGATTCTTGAATACTGTTCGGCAAAAAGGATTCCCATTGGAATCATAACGAATGGTCCAGTTAAACATCAATTAAAAAAATTATCACAATTAGACGTTCTAAAATACTTTGATAAACAGAAAATTATCATTAGCCAAGCAACTGGTTTCCAAAAACCTCAAATTGAAATTTTTAATCTCGCTTCTAAGAATTTCAATTTTCTCCCCAACCAAACACTTTATATTGGTGATAACTTTGAAAATGATATTGAAGGAAGCTTAAATGCTGGTTGGAAATCCATTTGGTTTAATCACAGGAAACGCAAACTACCTATTGATACTAAAATTCATGAAGTTCAAACTGCTAAAGACTTAAAAGAACTAATCTACCGATTACTTTAATTTCAATATACTATTTTTTGACCAGTCAATAGACTGGTTTTATTTATTCTAGGGCAATATCTCCTTGAAATTCGTGTTCTGTCTGTTTATTAGTATTAAGAATCTTGACAAATGTTTCCAACTTCCTAGCTAATCCTTCGTACTCATCAAGATAATGACCCAGTTCTTCTTGTAGCGCTCTTATTTCTTCAGTCACTTGTTCTACTGTAATTGATTCTGTTAAATTCAGTTTTGAAAAGTCATACCTTGCTAATTTTCGACTATTCGGATCTTCACTCTTTAAGTTGATAAGCACTTCCGCCATCTTATTCAAGGTGGCGATTTTTTCATTGGTTTGATTTAGTTTGATATCTAGCACTGCTATTTCTGCAACCAGGTCGTCTTTAACGTCCTGGTATTTTTTGTCTGTCTCAGTTAGCTCAATCAACAGGTTAATCTCAGAAATCTTTTCTTGAAGTCTTTCAACAGTCGGTCTTCTGAAAGGTATCATCTTACTATCTTTAGTTAGCTGTCTAATCAAGGTTCGCCCTTTAATATACTGATTCTTATCCGAGTATTCTTTGTTATAGACAAAGTATGAAGTTGTCTCACGAATATAAACTTTATATTTTTTCTGATTGTCTTCTTCAATAATATCTAGTTGATAGTTGGGAATGAAAACAAGGCCACTCTGCTTAATACCAAAAGACACCTTGATATAAATCCCCTCATCAACTAACTTCTCAATTTGGTGTTCTGCAAGCTCCACTTCAAACTCATGAACGGCATCTCGCTTCTTCTTAAATTCCTCAAAGGCTTCCTCAATTTCTTCTGTGGCTACCTTCTCCTTATCACGTTCTTCTTGAAAAGCATGATATTGTTCTCGAAGACTTTCAACTACTTCTGAGGAAACCAACTCCTTATCTTCAAAATAATTCTGAAAAAAGGCAGCATCATACAACTTTTTATCACTTATTTTTTTATGACTCAGACTTATCTGCTTTCCATTTTCTTCAAGTATAAAGGTCACATTTTTTTGTTTTAAGTCAATGGTTAGATTCAATTCTTTTGCTTTTGTTAGTAACTCTTCTAAAGAATTAACACGGTTTAACAAAAATTCTAAACGACTTTCAATCTCTTGCTTGGCGAAATGTGTACGAAAAAATTCTTCATCATATAAATCTCGTTTACTGAGTTGGCGTCCTCGAATTGGTTTTGTCATTGCTCTATCCGTCATTATGAATCGACTATGCTTCTGACTAAAATCAATATAAACATGTAACTGCACCGCTTTTTCTAAAAAATCATCAAAGGACTTTGACTGTTGCATCAAAAAATACAGACGTTGTTTCAATTCAAATTTATGACTAGACTGCCTATATTTTTGATAGTCACGGTAGGAGTAAGAGGACTTAGTCCTGTTCAGTATAGAACTAAATCCTTTCAATAATATTTTTTGTCTAACTTTTTGGGGTCAGTACAATGACTCATAAATATTTTTTTGAAAGTTCAAATACTCCATGAGATTAATAAATTTATTATTTTCGCCAACTTTACTAATCGTATAAACATTCTCCAAATTTCTCAACATCAATTGAGAAATTTGGCTTTTTCCGTTGCTCAGTTAAAGAGTCCTTTAGTTGTATATTTCCTGTTAATATCCCTTTTGAAGCATAACATTGTTTTCAATGATTGACCCGATTGTTGACACCCATTTTAGAACCTATTCTTTGATTTTCAATAAGCGTAAACTGTTTAATGTTACAAGTAAAGTTGCTCCCATATCACCAAATATCGCTAAGACTTCCTGCCTCCATGTGAGCATAGAGGGTTTCAATGCCGTTTCCATGATCTAATTTGACATAGTATCCCCATTGACTGTGATAGCCAGCCACTAAAACCGTTCCCTTTTGAACCGCTACAATGGGTCCGAATCCTGTGAAATCAATCCCACCATGTAACTTACAGTCCCCAGTTATGGGGTGGAGCCTATAGCCAAAGGAATCTGATATAAACCCATTTCTAGGAGCAACAAATCCAGCCCCATTGACGACCGTCTCTAGCATCATGTTTTGCTGTTCAGCGATAATTGCATTTTATTCATCTGCAGTGAGTTCGAATTCTTGCGCCAGTTGGACAATTTGTTCGTCAAGGGCTTGTTTTTGTGTCACCAGGTTGGTTCTTGAAATTTGAATTTCTGCACGGATCTCATCAAGGTTAACTGATGTTCATGAGATGTATGAGACTAAATTGCTTCTTCAAGAAGTTCTGAGATATTATATCTATCAAGAATTAGATATGAAATATAGATACAAAAATTTCTAAAAATAAAATTTTTTCCTAGCGTTATGTAGTTCTGAAAGTAAATTCTTTCCATGCTCGTCGGCTCATTGAAGGTTTAAAATGTAGTTCTATTGAACCAATGTTAGAGAATATTTTAGACGGTGAATAACTGTATCGGTTTTCTTCAGTTTGTAAATAAGAAGCTAAAAAGGAACACCTCATACGAAGTGTTCCTTTTATTATCTGCATGTTCTACTTTATTTAATTATCTAAAAAATGTAGAGAAAATTGTAGAGTTTCAATTGATTTGTACTGCAATGTAATTAAAATCAAGGTTTCTACCGTCTATTGACGTGTAGTGAATCCCTATTTCACCTCAGTAAGGAAAATATAGCTAAAATAGATTTTGACTTTCTTAATGAGGCACTTAATGCAAATATTCGTTTGAAAGAATTAGTAGATGAACTAAAAATTTCAAAAGAACTGGACAGTAAAGGTTGGTCCAAAAAAGACTCTCGAACGATAAAAATCTTGTACGATGGCCTTATCAATAAACAAATAGTTTCCCTAGATCGTGCAGATTATAACATTATCCAAGTCATTCCATTTGCTAATGTACATGTACTACTGTTTTTAATACCAGAAAGGGAGAATTCTAAAAATTATAGAATATACAACTACAGTGATTATGAAATGGTGTTAATCAATGAGGATAGGCAACAATTTTCAAAATATGAAGCAGTTGATTTAGACCAATTGATACTTGTAGATAATTTTAATATTGATGACTACATTTCATCATATTTAACAATAAAGGATATCATATACATTGTAATGTCTCCTTACATAACGAATGAGATGTTCAGCTAAATCATCAGAATTTGCAATAGGAAAAATTCCAATTTTATTACTAATATCATCTAAAATGAATTCATCATACATATTACTCAAAATATATTCCATAACTTGACACCGTATTAAAATCTGTTTTTCTAATTATAACACAAAAAACTGCAACCTTTCAGTCACAGTTTCTTACAAATCTACCTCTGTTCCCTCTAAAAATCTGACAGTTATCTGCCCATTTTCTTATATTGTAATCTTGTTTAATTCATAATCTATTGTTTCACCTCCATTAAAATCTAATAAAAATTGCTTATAGCCTTTTGGTAAAACAATATTAAATCCCTTTTCTAACTCATGAATATCCTCAATTTTAGCATGTCAAAATTTTTCAATTTGTAAACTCATTATTTTCCTCCATTTCTCTTGATAGAGATACCTCCGCGATGTGTAAAGCGTCTATGAATTTTTCTATCAACCAATTATAAAGTTTTTCCATCTTGATGATGATGCCATGTATTCACTGGACCAGATTTACCCGCCTTAGAAAAATCTTTAGCTCTGGTTTCAAAACCATTTATGGCGGAGCTGTCTAGCAAGGTTATCAGCTGTAGAGGCGACCTTACTCTTGGTTAGATTGCCACATTGTTTGGCATAATGATCTATTTTTTAAGGACAAAAAACAGTCGGAGTGATGATGCTAATTGCAAGTTAACAGTTAGGACTGGAGAATTCCCAGTCCCAACGATCATTTATTCTTTTCAGCTTTGACTTCTTCAAACCACTTTTCAAATTCTAATCGTGGAATTAAATCTTCATCATTTTCATAACGAGCTTCGTAGTTATATTTAGCATCTAAACTATTCGATTTCACATCATAGGTGAGCCAAATTTCAGTCGGATATTCTCGTTCATTTTCCAGACAAAACTCTTTAAGTTTTTTTATATCAGCTATTCCTAACTTCAATAATTGGCTTTGTAAATCTACATCTACTGTTTGTTCTGTATCTAAAAAGAAATCATTGATTTGATGCTTATGCACAATGTGCCCATGGATACTGTAAAAAAGATTAAAACTATATAAACTGTCTGCAATTCCATATATAAATACTTTATCCGCCTGTCCTTGAACATATTCCATTGCTAAAGATACCATTCCAATTTGGATGTCCATAAATTGATCTTCAAATGTTTTCATTGAGTACTCCTATTTCAAATTTATATTTGGTATTTCTTCCAAAAATTCGATGCCATCAATTTTATAATTAACTTCAAAACTTATCGGTCTCTTAGAAATACCATCATAGTTAATTTTAATGTCTGCTTCAACCTTTTTAGGAGGATTGGCACGCAGTGCGTCGGCCCAATCCCGCTCAATCCGCCGATACTCCCTAAGGTTAACGTCCTTGGCTTGAGATAATAGATTATCCAGTTCAGGGGAGCCACCAAACAAATCACCAAAGATATGTCCTGCATGGTCTCCCTCTAATTTATCCGGAGTCATTGAATTGTGTCTCAATCGCCCATCATGAATTTTCAATTGTAAGTTATCCGCTTGTGCTCGTGAAATTCTACCAAAATCGTCTGTTTGATATAGATAGTTATGTTCCCCAGTCTGATAAGTAGCATTAGGTTTTAAGTTACCGAAATCATCAAAATGAGAGCCATCTCGAATAATATCATCGATAAACCTATCTGTATTGCTGGACAAGCGATTCATTGAAGACCCCACCTCATCCACACTGCCACTCAAACTCTTGGCAAAGGCTTGGAGGTTATCGGCTACTCCAGATAAACGACCCGGTGGAGGTGTTGGTATAGCTCCGCTGACTAGCTGGGGCTCAAATCCAATGTTATTAAGACTAAAATTCTGTGCTGCAGTACTGAGTGTCTCATCCGCATGGCGAAGTTTACCAGCAACATTGTCAGCCAGTGATGATACCTTATTAGTCACTAAATTGTCAAGTTGTTTTCCAAAATCATCAATTTTAGTGACAACTCGCTTCCCAAAGTCATCCACGTTCTTAAGAACAACCTTGAAGTTATCCACATTCTTAGCCGCCTGCTCCATACCTTCCTTGAAGCTGGTTTTCAAACTTGTCTTGATACCTGCAAAACCTGCCACCTTACCTGTCTTGGCCAAGTCATTGAGGTAACCAACACCTGGCACAAGGTCAAACAAGGCAAAGGCTCCACGCATCAAGCGCTCACCATCATCAAGCTCACGACCAGTTATCCAGTCCTTACCTGAAGCAGCTGAATACATGTCCGCTGCCGCCAAAGCAACGCCTGCCACAGCTCCTGCAGGAGGACAGAAAATGGTCAGAATGACAACACCAGCCGCTAAAAGAAGGTCTCGTTTCCCCTCAAAAGCTGCCTTCTCATCATTGAGAGAATGATAAGTAAAGGCTCGGGTCTGATGGCTGGCAAAGAGGTAATCCTCTTCGGTCAGCTTGCTCTCTTTATAGTCATCACTAGACTTGTAGGAGTCAAACATGGCCTGAAGCCGTTTCTTATAGGGATTGTCAACCTGATAAAGTTCCTTGAGACAAACTTCTTTGGCCAAGACTTCCCGAGTGCTCATGTACTGACCAGCTTCGCTATAGATGACCTAGGTCATATTTTTACGGGAAAATAGCAGAGCTGAAAACTGGCTCTGCTAATGAAAACTATAGACTGCTGTTTTTCACTTCCTTGAACCATTTTTGAAAAATATCCCTGTAGGTTAAAGTCGTTGAATCAGAATGAAAAATATCATAAGAATATTCTGCTGATACTTTTTTCAAATTATTATCATATACTATTTTCATTTGAGTTGGCATCTGTTGAGCATATTTATCACAAATCTGTTTAATATCCCTTAAATCTTTGTTTCCAATCTGTAAAACATCAATAATTAAACTAGGGTCAACAGAATTAGATAATTCATGCAGCATATAGTATTCATCATTCTTTTTGAAGAAAATATCAAAAGCATACAAATTATTTTCAAAAGATGTATAAATATACACTTTATCCACACTCTCACCTATAGCATCAGCATACTCTAATGCTAAAGAAATCATTCCTTTTTGCTTATCTGTAAAATGTTGTTCAAAGTTCATATTATCCTACCTAAAAATTATCGATATGTGCAAAATCATATTTGCCGTCAATATTGAATGTGATGTCAAAGCTATCTGGTCTAAGATTACCCTCGCTATAATTTATCTTTACATTAACTGATACCTTTTCCAATCTATCTAAAGCATCTGCCCATTGATTCTCAAGTTTCTTATAATCACTTAAATTTACACCACTAAGTTGTGAAACAAGATTGTCTCTAAGAGGAGAGCCTCCAAATCTATCACCAGCTAGATGCCCTGCGTGATCAACTCCTTTGATTTTTCCTGGAGTATTAGGGTCATGCTTAAGTCGCTTAACTCTATCCGTCAATTGTAGATCTTCTGCATCCCATTCCTTCAAACGACCTAATTCATCCGTTTTATAAATATACTCAAATTCACCTGCTTGATAAGTCACATTAGGCTTAAGCTTCCCAAACTCGTCAAAGTGAGAGCCATCTCGAATAATGTCATCAAACAAATCTTCTGTATAATTAGATAAGCGACTTATAGAAGAATCTATGTCATCCACACTGCCACTTAAACTCTTGGTAAAGGCTTGGAGGTTATCGGCTACTCCAGATAAACGACCCGGTGGAGGTGTTGGTATAGCTCCACTGACTAGCTGGGGCTCAAATCCGATGTTATTAAGACTAAAATTCTGTGCTGCAGTACTGAGTGTCTCATCCGCATGGCGAAGTTTACCAGCAACGTTGTCAGCTAGTGATGATACCTTATTAGTCACTAAATTGTCAAGTTGTTTCCCAAAATCATCGATTTTAGTCACAACCTTCTTCCCAAAGTCATCCACGTTCTTAAGAACAACCTTGAAATTATCCACATTCTTAGCCGCCTGCTCCATACCTTCCTTGAAGCTGGTTTTAAGGCTTGCCTTGATACCTGCAAAACCTGCTACCTTGCCTGTCTTGGCCAAATCATTGAGGTAACCAACACCTGGCACAAGGTCAAACAAGGCAAAGGCTCCTCGCATCAACCGCTCACCATCATCAAGCTCACGACCAGTCATCCAGTCCTTACCTGAAGCAGCTGAATACATGTCCGCTGCCGCCAAAGCAACGCCTGCCACAGCTCCTGCAGGAGGACAGAAAATGGTCAGAATGACAACACCAGCCGCTAAAAGAAGGTCTCGTTTCCCCTCAAAAGCCGCCTTCTCATCATTGAGGGAATGATAAGTAAAAGCCCTAGTCTGATGGCTGGCAAAGAGGTAATCCTCTTCGGTCAGCTTGCTCTCTTTATAGTCATCACTAGACTTATAGGAGTCATACATGGCCTGAAGCCGTTTCTTATAGGGATTGTCAACCTGATAAAGTTCCTTGAGACCAACTTCTTTGGCCAAGACTTCCCGAGTACCCATGTACTGGCCAGCTTCGCTATAGATGACCTCAGTTTTCTTAAACCCAATCTGGTTGCTGGTTCTATAATCACTGATGTTCAGAGCCTCTAGCCGATCCCCAACCTTGTCCAGCTTTTCGTAGAAAGGCTGGTCAATCTTATCCTTCAGGTACTGTTGAACCTTACCAGCATAAGTTTCTAAAGCGGTCAGTTTAGACTGCAAGCTAATCGCCGTCACATGGTCATCATGGAAGTGAAGGTTGCCGATAGCTCCGTCTACATCTAGATCATTGATGGCCCGCTTGGCCTTCTCCGTTATCGCAACCAGGGACTTAATCCGATTCGCAAAGCCCTGACTACCACTACCACCAATACCACTATAGGAGGACATGGCTGGACCGCCCCAGCTGCTGTAACTGCCACCACTAAAACCACCACCGGAGCCAGTCTCAGTAACAGAGCCTAAAGCCCCCTTCATTTTGCTCCACTTGTGAAGATGAAGCTCAACATTTTTAGTCATTAGCTTCCTCCTTCCTCTGGTGGGAACAACTGCCTCAAATTATCAGCCAATTGTCCACCTCCCTGCAAACTATCTCGGAAGTTCTGTGCCAGAACCTCATCTTGTTCTAGCCATTGATTCATCAGGAAGAAAACCTCACTATTGGCTCGACTGTACAAATCACCAACCTCATTGACCTTGTTAAGCATCTTAGCGTAATGTTCCATCGCCTTAGAAGCCTCACCACCCTCATAGTATTTGGTCTGGGACAAGGCTTGGAGTTTCGGAGCCAGACGCTGTTGAAAGGATAGCTCTATGGTGGTCAGATAACGCATAATCTCATGCATCTCATCGACATTCATAACAATCTGTTGACTGGATGCACCACCGCCATCATGATGAATTGATTCTTTACCCATCAAGCAAAATCCTCCTCTCTAAAGGGAATTCCTAACCAAGTGTAGCACCGTTCTAGAAAAAAGTATTGACTAAACCGTTGTAATACTTGTTTAGACGTTTCAACCCCATACAAACGACCATCAATCTCTCGGAATAACCAAGACACGACTAAATCGTCCCGTTGCTTGGACTCAAGCATCTGACGAAGCGGATAGTGCTGGATAACAACGGTGTCATCACCAGCTAGTGCCTCCTCGATTTCTGGAGAGAGAGCCTCTTCCTTGGTTAAGAAATCACCTTCATCCGCCTGAGGCTCTCTCAGTAAAAGAGACGGTAATTTTTCTTGAAAGAAAGCTAGCCGAGCAAGTGGGCCTATCCGCAATAACTGAAACCCCTCTTGGCTATCAATTAAGATAACCGATTCCCCGTGATTTCCTGTAAGCATAACATAAGCATTATTAACAACAGTTAGAGAATAACCCGTGCAATAATCCTTCAAGGTTTCCACAACCACAAATCCAGCCTTGTTCAGGTCATCATCATCTCCGACAAGACCTTTAGCCTTTAATGACTCATGGGCAATCTCCCAAACAGCTTCTGAAGGGAGGGAAAGCTCATCTAAACCTGGCAAACCAAGCAAGGTATCGCCATCAAAGGCTCCAATGAGGTAATAAAGCTCATAGATTGAAAAATAATCTGTTCCTGCCATAGCCTACCCCCTAATTGAGGCAACTTCCGATGAACTGTTATAGTCATCAATGGATTGCTTCAAACTCATTACCGCTGTTTCATGTTCTTTCATGATACCAATCAAATCATTGTGATACTGATAGATAAGGTTCAAATAAGTCATAAAGGCGTTTTTCGTTTGCCCACTCCACGCAGCACTTTCCAAATAAGAGCGTAGTTCGCCAACCGTTTGATACGAAGAATCTAGCTCTTTATTGATATCTTTAGATAATTGCAAAGCTGTTTCGAGTTCCGAATAAGTTATTTTTAATTCTGCCATGAATTACCCCCGATTCTTTTTCGCTGCTTCTTCAGCCTTACGACGGCGACGCTCTGCTTCTCGTCTACGCTCCTCAGCTTCCTGAATCGCTAAACGATGGTAATACTGATACCTACTGTAAGCCGCAGATACCGCCTCAGCTAATTTGGCTCCATCACTCGTCTGATGTGATTTGAGAAGCACAACCTTAGACCTCGCAGTTGATTCACTATCTGAAAAAACATCCTCTGGGATATAGCTCGCTTCCATATTAGCTCGATTCGATAAGTACGTATCAACACGCTGACTTAACTGTTTCTCTTTTCTATCAAAGCCTTGAGACAAGGACAACAACTTATTATAAAGGCGTTTATACTGGTCTCTTTTTTGTTCTGTAGGTGTTCCACCACCAAACCAACCAAAAATAGACATAGATTTTCCTTTCTATACTTCCAACAACTGGACAAATTCATAGCCATCTAGGTAAAGTAAATAGCCTTGATTTGATTTCAGTGACGGTTCATTGTTAATATAAGGTAACGGGTATGATTTTGATCACTAATCCGTTGGCCTAAGAACACTTGTCCCACCAAGTGGACAATCATCTTAACGTAATTGTCATAAGTATTGTTAACCAAGTCTTGAACTGTACCTAAAGCCAAGTCTATCCAACCCTGCTTACTTCTCTCTTCCGCTGCCAGAGCTTCAAATCGTGCTTGATCTCGTTCTTGGGCGGCCTGCAAACGCTCCGCATTATTGCTAAGATGATTTGCCACAGCTTGATAAGCTGTCGCAAAACGCTCAATGTTAGTTAAACGACCAATATCTCCGGATTGATAGGTTGCCACTGTCCTAGGGCGATTACTATACTCCGCCAAGAGCGCCTTTGTTGAGGCGAGCAACTCTTTAAAAGCTGACAAATCATGACTGGCATGGTTACTCTCGTATTGCTTGATTGACTCATCTAAGGTCTTAATATCATTAATAATAAAGTTATAATGCTGGATGGTTTTGGTGTGACTGCTTCCAGAGTAAGATACCAAATCAGATATTTTGGACCTGGCGGTATTTAATAATTCAATCTGACTTTTCAGATGATCTCGTGACGTCTTCAAGTCAGACTGTAACGTCGTAAAGGTATTCTCTGGCAACTCTGCATGGTTGTTGCTGTCTATGTTATAATAACCATCCTTATAAAGCAAGAGACTAGCGGAGTAATCATTCATCAGATTGATTAATGTCTGCAAGAACGTGCCGTGAACTTCGCTCAGATAAGTCCGAATACTCGTAACTGCTTGACCTTGGAGGTTGGGGTCGTTGATGAAACCTGACATAGCTGTGTTCAGACTAGAAACAGACTCACCCCATGAACCAATGGTTGTCTGGGTGCTAATCTGGAGAGAGGTGATGTCGTCGAATTTGATTTTATAGCCCATAGCTTGTGAAAAAGCAGAGCAAAAACTCTGCTAAAACTCATTTTGTACAAATAAGAACCAGAATAATTATAATTCTTTGTTTAAAACTCCCATATTTTGATACTATTTTACTTGAAAATAGGTAGGAATTCTTTTATTTTTTCATCTATCAATGATTTATTAGCAAGTTTCTGTATCCATTCTTCTGGTATACTTTCAATTTTATACAGAGCACCAGCTAGTGTTCCAGTTATCGCTCCAATTGTATCAGTATCACCACCTAGGTTTACCGCTTTTAGAACAGCTGATTTAAAACTATCTGTCGTCCCTACACACCAAATTACAGCTTTTAGTGTATCTACAACATAGCCTGTAGAAGCTATTTCAGAAGATGGTAATTCTAAAAATTCTTTATTGAATAAGTCTGCATAGTATTCTTCAAACTCTTTCCTGTAAGGGTGAGATTGATCGAAAGATTCTAGAAATATTTTTTTTGTTCCTTTTATTGTATTTTCTAGATTATTATTCAATAACAAGCCAATAAGTATTTGAATATATAAGATTGATGCAACTACAGTTCTTGGATGTCTATGGGTAATTTTTGTATATCTTTCAATTATTTTTACTTTCTTAGGAAAATCAAATTCTTCTTGCAATAGAATCGCTAAAGGGGAAAGCCTCATCAGAGCCCCGTTTCCGTTATCCATTTCAGATTGTCCACCTGCTTCTTCAGGGAAAACACCTGACAAGTAGCGTTCAATAGCCTGATTGGTTCCAATTCCAATATCAAAACAATCACCGTATGGGGTCAAATAGCCATTGCGATAAGCCGCAAATTTATCCATTAATGCTGGTAAATCAGAACACTCTGAAAGATGTTCCATTAATGCCAAGGATAAAGAGGTATCATCAGACCAAGTTCCCAAAGGTTGGTTATAAGTTCCATGACCAATCATATCCGTAATACTATAGGTCCCTCTTTCTTTGAACTCAACTGGAACACCTAAAGCATCACCAATAGCTAAGCCATAGATAACCGCCTGTAGCTGTTCTTTCACAGCAAGTAAGCCCATTTGTCTAGAGTCTTCTATCCATTTTTCATGTAACCTCATTGTTTCTCCTTATCTATTTCAGCAATGTCATTTTAATCGTAATATCGTTTCCTTTTTCGATAACCTCATTAATCACAAATTTAGAATTTGAATTTAGTAATAATTCAAGCTCACTCGGATATTGACTTATTTGATTTAACATCCCCCCTTTGGCTCCTTTTGGTGCCGCAATCTCCAAAAGTACATTATTACCACCGTGTGAAGCAAAAGAAGCCGATTTTTCAATCGAGGTGCTTATAAATGCCTGATCTGAGTAAATTTGTCCCTTTAAAGATTGCCAGTCAATACTTCCATCCATTTGCTTAGTCAATATTTTCTTAAATGGTGTAGCATCTGTTCCACGATATAAGGTCAAATCATCTGGAATTTCCATTTTATTTAATGCAGACCTAATTTGATCGATTGTTGCATCTGAAACGGGGCCTAATTCATCGCTTATGCCTCTTAGGTAATTATTGATGTACCTATAGTCATTACTAGAATAAACTCTTAATGCTTCAATTTCAGACGGGGTCAAGTTATTGTGTACTTTATCATAATAGTCAATCAATTCATCTGTAGAATAGGTTGACTGCTTTAATTTTATTCCACCCACATTATTCAAACTAAACTTGCTTGCCGCAGACGATGCCGCATAGCCTCCTAAGATACTTCCGACTAAGTTGGCACGCTGTGCATCTGCTTCGCTTCCCCCTAGAAGTTTGGTGCCGTGATAGCCTGCCTGACCTCCAACAAAACCTCCAACCTCACCTATCGCAAACTCAGCGAGGCCTTTAGTCACACTCTGTGTTTGTCCGATGGGGATCATCACCGCACTGGTGGTTGTAAAAAGCCCTCCTACTTGATGGTATAGTTTGTCATTTCCCATGAAGAGGGTATCTCGGATGGGGTTGATGGCTAAGGTTTTTCCATCCCCTTTAT
>NZ_JAVIHI010000028.1:0-27401 GCF_036680365.1 Streptococcus sp. SS-4456
CAATCTCAGAATCCGTTTCTGAGTCAATCTCTGAGTCAGTTTCAGAATCCATCTCAGAATCAGTATCGGAGTCAATTTCCGAGTCAGTATCAGAATCCATCTCAGAATCAGTAAGCGAGTCAGTTTCAGAATCAATCTCAGAATCAGTAAGCGAATCAATTTCTGAATCTGTATCTGAGTCAATCTCTGAATCTGTATCAGAATCGGTATCTGAATCAGTTTCAGAATCTGTATCAGAGTCAATTAGCGCATCCGTTTCAGAATCCATCTCAGAATCAGTAAGCGAATCAATTTCTGAATCTGTATCTGAATCCATTTCAGAATCGGTATCTGAATCTGTTTCAGAATCCGTATCAGAGTCCATCTCAGAATCAGTAAGCGAATCCATTTCAGAATCGGTATCTGAGTCAATCTCTGAATCTGTATCAGAATCGGTATCTGAATCCATTTCAGAATCCATCTCAGAATCCGTATCAGAGTCAGTTTCAGAATCTGTATCTGAGTCAATCAGCGAATCCGTTTCTGAGTCAGTATCTGAATCTGTTTCAGAGTCAATTTCTGAATCGGTATCTGAGTCAATCTCTGAATCTGTATCAGAATCCATTTCAGAATCGGTATCTGAATCAATCTCTGAGTCAGTATCAGAATCGATTTCCGAATCTGTATCAGAATCAATCTCAGAATCGGTCAGCGAGTCAGTATCAGAATCAATCTCTGAGTCAGTATCAGAATCTGTTTCAGAGTCAATTTGCGAATCAGTCTCAGAATCAGTATCTGAGTCAGTCTCAGAGTCAATTTCAGAATCAGTATCTGAATCAATCAGCGAATCCGTTTCAGAGTCAATTTCAGAATCCATTTCAGAATCGGTCAGCGAGTCAGTATCAGAATCAATCTCAGAATCAGTAAGCGAATCAATTTCTGAATCGGTATCTGAGTCAATCTCTGAATCTGTATCTGAGTCAATCTCAGAATCCGTTTCTGAGTCAGTATCAGAATCAGTATCAGAGTCAATTAGCGAATCAGTTTCAGAATCAATCTCAGAATCCGTTTCTGAGTCAATCTCTGAGTCAGTTTCAGAATCCATCTCAGAATCAGTATCGGAGTCAATTTCCGAGTCAGTATCTGAATCTGTTTCCGAGTCAGTATCAGAATCAATCTCAGAATCAGTAAGCGAATCAATTTCTGAATCGGTATCTGAGTCAATCTCAGAATCGGTAAGCGAGTCAGTATCAGAATCAATCTCTGAGTCAGTATCAGAATCCATTTCAGAATCGGTATCTGAATCAATCTCAGAATCGGTAAGCGAGTCAGTTTCAGAATCCATCTCAGAATCAGTAAGCGAATCAATTTCAGAATCGGTATCTGAGTCAATCTCTGAATCTGTATCAGAATCCATTTCAGAATCGGTATCTGAATCGGTATCTGAGTCAATCAGCGAATCTGTTTCAGAATCAGTATCAGAATCAATCAGCGAATCCGTTTCCGAGTCCGTCTCTGAATCCATTTCAGAATCTGTATCAGAGTCAATCAGCGAATCCGTTTCTGAGTCAGTATCTGAATCTGTTTCAGAGTCAATTTCCGAGTCAATCTCTGAGTCAGTATCCGAATCTATTTCAGAGTCAGTCAGCGAATCAGTATCAGAGTCCATTTCTGAATCTGTAAGTGAATCAGTCTCAGAATCCGTGTCTGAATCCATTTCCGAGTCTGTATCTGAATCAGTTTCCGAGACAGTATCTGAATCAACTCCTTCACAGGATTCACAGCTTCCTCGTAAGTCAGCAGTATTGCCAAATACAGGTGAGGAGTCGTCATCTTGGGCAGGATTGCTTGGAGCAGGCCTCTTGTTTGGTGCTTTCTACAAACGTCGCAAAAAAGACGAAGAAGAAAAGTAATTAAAGCTAGAAGGCAAAAAGAAAGGTAGCTAGCAAATGCCAGCTACTTTCTTTGTATCAAGTTCTGATTTAAATATGGAAAAAACCGATAATCAGTTGAATAATAGACAAAGAAACAGTACACTAATAGATAAGTAATGGAACGGCTAGCAGTTTCTATGGAAAAAGCTGGCGCATAAGATTTTTTAGACTCATTTAACCTAAAAATAGTAGCCTCAAAAAAGGAAAAATAAGTGCCAACTAGCTATATTTTCCGTAGGAAAATTGAAAATGTATTCATTGAAAAACTTAGTATTTTCACAGTCTTTTTATTGACTTAGCCTAGCAATAGTGCTAAAATTGGGAGACTCTTTTGGACATATTTAAAACTAGTAAGACATGAGCAAAAACACAGTTAAAAAAATGATTTTTTAACACTTTTCTTGAAACAGCAAATAAGAATGAACAAGTCATACTAGTTGAATCGAAGCTGCCCTTTAACGAGGGCGACTTCGATTTATCATATATGGGGATAAGGTCTTATCCCTAGATATGATAAGGAATAGGAAGTTTATATTATGAAAAATATATGGAGAAACTATCGTTCTTCTACTCTAGCTAACCGCCTGACCTGGACGGTTGGCATCGTATTTGTCTATATGTTGGGGAAATATAGCCCAATCGCAACCCTTCCTGCTGCAGGCATTGAAGCGGGTGAATATAAATTAGATAGTGCCTTGGAGAACTTGGCCATGGTAACAGGTGGTCAGTTTTCGACCCTGAATCTATTTTCTCTCGGGCTGAGTCCTTGGATGACAGGGATGATCTTGTGGCGTTTTTTGACACTCTTTAAGACAATTAAAGGTTTAACTGCCCAACAAAGCCATCGCTACCGCATGTTACTGATGTTTATTATAGCCTTGATCCAGTCCATTGGGGTTAGTTCCCTATCAGATTACTATCAGTTAAGTCAGTTTGGTGACTATTCACTCCCAATCCTAAGGGGAATTACAATGGTAGTGATGATTGCCGGTAGTTTTGTCCTCATGTGGTTGGCAAATGTGAATGGCCGTAAGGGCTTAGGAGGCCCATCGGTTATTATTGTCTCCAACATGATTTTAACTTTTATCATCAATATCATCCGGTATTTTTTAGAAAATCGATTGGGAGGCCTCGAATTTTTGTTGACGATTGCGGTGATTGCACTAATCGCTTCTGCCTTGATTTGGATTACAGTCGTCGTCTATCGAGCAGAGTATCGGATTCCGATTCGACGGATTATGATTATCAGTGCATTTGCCGAATCCACCTATATCCCAATTCGGGTGACGCCGGCAGGAGGGATGCCTTTCATGTATGCGATGACGCTGATGTCCTTGCCACCAATTCTAATTTCAGCTCTGTTGCAGATTTTTCCAGAAAATCCTATATTGAAGGAGCTGGTTGGGAAGGTGAGTATTTCAGAATTACTCGGGATTCTTGTGTATATTTTCTTGCTCTTCATTTTAGCTATTGGTTTTGCCTACTTCAATATAGACCCGACTGAAGTCGCAGAAAATATGCAGAAAAGCGGGGACTATATCGAGAATGTTCGTCCAGGAGAGGCAACTCGGAAGTACATTTCCTTCTATCTAAATCGTTTAGCCTTGGTTGGTGCGATCTATACCTGCTTGATGGGAGGTGTGCCCTTGCTCCTGGTGTGGAGCCAGCAAGGGCAAATCAGTATCGCACTGTTGATCAACAATATTTATATTGTCACTACCCTTTTGTTGGGCATAGTGGAACAGGTTCGCATTCTTCGTTCATGGAGAGAATACGACGAGATTATTTAAAGGAGTTACTATGTTTTATTTTGTCCCATCCTGGTATCAAGGAAATCGTAAGTGGTATATGGAAGCCCCATTATGGTTTCGTGTTATTGAAAATATGACCTTTGACGATGCCGTGAATCAATTGAAGACCTTCCAGGCTGCGGGTGAAGAAACGATGATGCTCTTGTTGGGGTACCAACCCCATTTGCGCTATTTTTTGCACCGTCAAGATATCCTTTCAACCCCTTACTGGTCCTTCTTTGATGAGATTCAAAATATCCAAAGCAAAAATACCAAGGTGCTCCAGGTAACTGATTTGACTTGGCCACAGGGGGCATGTTTTGTCTATACTCCCTTTGCCTTGTTGGTCAAAATTGGGGATGAACGGATTGCGGAAGTGCATTTTGCTGAAAGCGGCAATCTCTTGAAAGTGGAATACTTTAAGGAGAATGAAGTTACCTACCATTACCTGTTTGACGATCGTGGATTTTTATCGAGTATCCTTTATTTTTCAGATGGGCAGCCTAGCCATCAGGACTATCTGAATGAAAATGGGGTCTGGCAGGTTCGTGAGCACTTGGCAGAAGCTTCCAATCTCATTACCGTCAACCCACGGGCAGATCAGGAATTCTTCCAGCTGACTTATGAGAGTTGGGATGATTTGATTTTAGAGAAATTATTCTTCTTCAAACGTCTGCGTATGACAGAACATGACTACTTGGTTATGGCAGTCCATGAACAACACAATCGCCTCTTGTTGGATGCTTTTGAACAACAGAAAAAAGTGTTGTCCTTTAGCGGTGACCGCTACAGTCTCCAAGAGGGCAGTGACTTAAAGCGTCTTGCTCGGGAAGGTGATGTCCTGGTAGTGGATTCGGAGAAAAACAAGCTGGCCCTTGAGTACAGTTTGGCCCAGCTGGGAACCCCTGCTCACCATGTCAGCAAGGTGACGCCGTTTGATACACGTTTGCGTTTAGGACGCAGTCAGACGGTCAAGGAATTGATTATTTACTGGCAGATAGACGGCGCAAGCCGTGAAGACTATTTACAAACCCTGCATGTTTTATTGCAGTTAATGGAAGAAAATCCCTTGATTGAATTGGATATTGTCAGCTATGAACGTGCACGCAATATGAAGGCTTTGGAAAGTGAATTGATTGCTCTTCTGCAGGAAAAATACACACTTGCTCGGTTCATGGAAGTATCGGAAGAGGCTGGTGAAAACCAATTGGAAGAGGATCAAGAGATGACCTTGTCCAGCATTCGCTTCCATACCTTTACCAATGAAAATCAGATTATTCGCCAATTAGATACGACCCGATTGGTATTGGATTTGGGACAGGTTCCGCATCTTTATACTCAGATTGCTAGTATTAGCGCGGGAATCCCACAAGTCAATCGCCAAGCTTCAGAGTATGTAACGCATGGGGAAAATGGTTGGATTGTGACGGGAATTAAAGACCTGACAGAAGCAGTCGCTTATTACTTTGATGGTCTGACAAACTGGAATAGGTCCCTTGTTTCAACTGTCCAAAAAATGGGGGATTACACTAGCGGTCGCATAATTGATCAGTGGAAAGAATTATTAGAAAATAAAGGCTAACAGAATGAAAATTTTACAGATAGGAAGCCAAGATTGGTCGCAAGGAAAGGAGCTTCCAGCAGACCTGGAATGGCTTTATACGAGTGCAGAAGGCATTACAGACCTTCTCCAAGAGTTAAACGATGCAGCTTTGGCAAAAATTCCTGCTGAAAAATTAGCAGAAATGGGAGAAAATCCCAAGGTACCACTTTACTTTACAGGAATCCTAGTGACCGATTCTTTGTCGGAAAAGCAACTTGAACCTTTGATGAATAACATCGAAGCTTACGCTGTCTTTATGACAGAAAATGTGGAGGTCTTTGATATAGCTCCGACTGGTTTTTACCGCAGAAAGGTGATGTCTTACCTACCTATACAGGGAAGTCAGGAAGAGTTGATTGCTTTTCTCCATATGAACCTCTTTTCAGGACAATATGGGGCTAAGTTAAAGATCCCTGAGATTGATGTTAATCCCAACTTTACAGGTCAAGTTGATTATGAGGGCAATGTCGGTGTTACGTTTACAGGTGATTTTGGGGAGGATTTTCAACCCCTAATGACATTTCGTTATAACTTGGGGACCTTTCCCATGTCTCTTGAAATCTGGTTGGAATACATAAAAAATGGAGACTGTGAACTTCGTCTAGAGTTGGATCCGATCCGTAAGGGATCTTTAGCGGATGTTTTTGAGAAACAGATCTTGAGTGAAGAAGAAATGAAAGAACCTTATGTTCTAGCACCCCATCCAGAGGTTGGTTTCTATAGTGTGTCTGTTTCTGCCAGAGGGACAGGATCTATCAAGACTGGTGTACTCCATTGGCGTTATTCGCGTTCTGGACTTGGCCGCTTTGTCTTAGGGGGCAAGCGCCATTCGGATGCCAAACGCCAAGAAATTTTTCATTACTTTAACCCGGGAGATATGAAACCTCCTTTGAATGTATATTTCTCTGGTTTTCGGGGAGCGGAAGGTTTTGAAGGTTTCTTCATGATGAAACGCTTGGGAGCTCCCTTTCTACTCGTAGCCGATCCGCGTTTGGAGGGTGGATGCTTCTATTCTGGAACAGATGAATTAGAAGGTCATTTACAATCTGCGATTCAAGAAGCTTTGGATTATTTGGGATTTGATTCGAACCAACTTATTCTTTCCGGTCTATCAATGGGAGCATTTGGTGGCTTGTACTATGCGTCTCATTTTAATCCCCATGCTGTAATCGTCGGGAAGCCGTTTACAAACTTAGGAGAGACTGTTTCTAATTTGAAGTTGAAGCGTCCCGGCGAGTTTGAAACCAGTGGTGACATGATTCGTAATGTTGTCGGTGGAGCTGATTCTGCCTCAATTGAAGCCTTTAACCAACGATTCTGGGATAAATTTGGCGAATCAGATTTTCATACGACTCAATTTGCAATTGCGTATATGGAGCAGGATGACTATGATGGCCATGCTATGGAACGCCTGATTGATTATTTGGCGGATAAGGATGTCCATATTTTCTGTAAGGGGTATGAAGGCCGACACAACGACAATAGTCGTGCCATCAACCGTTGGTTTATGGCTCAGTACCATAAGATTCTAAAAAATGATTTTGGAAGGGACATGTAATGGTAGAAGCATTAGTGCAAAAATTACTCTGGACAGGAGTAACCCCAGGAGTAAACTACCTGTACGGTTCAATGATCCAGATACAGGAAGACTCAATTTTTTTTGAGAATCTTCATTTTTCACCAGGTAAACCCATTAAAACTTGGCGGTCTCGGACTAACTACCAGGCCAATCGTTCTTGTCCAGAACTCCCCTTGCTCTATCCAGGAGTTACCTATCGCCTAGAGCAAAAGGTCACCATTGTGCCTGAACAGACCGCCTATTTTCAAATTCAATATTTCAATCGCCAGAATGAGGAAATCCAACGGGATATCCTCAGAAATGGGCAAGAAGAATTTACCTTTCCTAAAGATGCCTTCACCTATCGGATTTCCCTAATGAGTGCAGGTTGTCGGCAGGTGGAATTCTTCCATATTGCGATTTATGGACCTGAAAATAGCGCCAAACCTTTGATAGAAAGAAATCAGGTCAGTAGTTACACATCAGGTCAGGAACCTGAGGAACTAAGACTGGTGAGCCGCTTGATTCACCAAAAAGGATAAAGGAATAGCAACCATGCAATACAAGACTTCTTTGCTGAATCAGATTCGGTTGAGAAAGATTAAAAAAATAACCAGACAGATTAATGCTCTGTCCGATACCTATGAAGGGATGACCGATCAAGACTTGGCGAATCAAACAAGTCTCTTTAAGGCGCGCTTGGAAGCAGGTGAGGACCTAGACGATATGCTTGTAGAAGCGTTTGCGGTTTGTAGGGAAGCCTGTTACCGTGTCCTAGGTCAATTTCCTTATGATGTACAGGTGATGGGGGGAATTGCACTCCATCAAGGGACCATTGCGGAGATGAAGACTGGTGAGGGAAAAACCCTGACGGCGACAATGCCCCTATACCTCAATGCTCTATCAGGAAAAGGTGCGATTTTGGTCACTACCAATGAGTATCTGGCCAAGCGGGATGCTCTGGAAATGGGGCAGGTCTATGAGTTTCTCGGCCTAACTGTTGGTCTTGGTGTCTATGATGATGACCAAGAAGGAGATGCAGAGACCAAACGAATGGTCTATGGATCCGATATCACCTATGTAACTGGTGCTGGTCTGGGTTTTGATTACCTGTCTGATAACCTTGCTTCTTCAAAGAGCGAGAAGTTTCTACGTGACTTTAACTATGTTATTGTTGATGAGGCGGATGCGGTCTTGCTAGATAGCGCCCAAACTCCTCTCATCATCTCAGGGACCCCTCGAGTTCAATCCAATATGTACGATATCTGCGATCAGTTTGTACTAACTTTGGGCGAAGAGGAGTTTTACTTTGACCCAGATAAAAAGGAAGTCTATTTGACGGACAAGGGCAATGACTATGCGGAACACTATTTCGCAGAAGAGAGTATTTACAATGCAGACAACTGGGAGCTTAATCGCCATATCAACCTAGCCTTACGGGCCCACTATCTCTACAAGAAAAATCATGATTATGTGGTACAGGATGATGAGGTCAAGCTCTTGGACAATCGAACAGGACGCGTGTTAGAAGGCACCCGTCTACAATCTGGTATTCACCAAGCCTTGGAAACCAAGGAAAATGTGAAGAAAACCAAAGAAAGTCGTGCCATGGGCTCAGTTACCTATCAAAGCCTCTTCAACATGTTCCCTAAACTTGCAGGAATGACAGGTACCGGACACCAGTCAGAGGATGAATTGATTTCGACTTATAAGGTTCCAGTTATTTCCATTCCGACCAATGTGCCGATTCAACGAATCGATTATCCAGATAAAATTTATACCACTCTTCCAGAAAAATTGTATGCAACGATGGAACTGGTTAAGGAGCTGCATGCCAAGGGACAACCTGTGCTGTTGATTTCTGGAACTGTGGAAATCACCCAAATTTATTCGCAACTGCTCTTGCAAGAAGGGATTGCCCATTCGACGCTGACAGCCAATAACGTGGCAAAAGAAGCCTTGATTATCAAAGAGGCTGGTCAGTTGGGAACGGTGACTTGTGCGACTATCATGGCCGGCCGTGGAACTGATATTAAGTTGGGACCAGGTGTGGAACAATTGGGTGGTTTGGCAGTTGTTGGAACCGAGCGGATGGCCAATAGTCGGATGGACTGGCAGTTGCGCGGTCGAGCAGGCCGTCAAGGGGAACCAGGCATGTCTCAGTTCTTTGTCTCCTTGGAAGATGAATTGTTGACCAACTATGGTCCGGAATGGGTCAAAAAATACTTTAAAAAGCATAATCGTGAAGATCGTAGAAATTATGGTCGAGCTTTGACAAGTCGTCGCTTCCATGCGGCCATTCATCAAGCTCAAGAAAAGAGCGAGGATAGTGCTGTCAGCGCTCGTGAATCAACTATTCGCTTTGATGAAAGCCTGCGAGTCCAGCGCCAGAAGATTTATGGCTTGCGGGACCGCTTGATTCTTGATGATGAGAACTTGGCGGAAAATGTCCGCCAGATTATGGAAGAAGTGATCGATTCTTATTTGGCCGAGAACAAGGAGCGAACACGCCATCAGCTACGCCGCTATATCTTGGACAACTATAGCTATGCTTTCAGGTATTTCCCAAGAGCTTTAGACTTGGACGATGACCAGGACGTTAAGAACTATTTGTTAAAATTGGTGGAAGAAGAAGTGGCTAAAAAAGGGATGCTTTTGCAGTCAGAAGAAGCTTTGTCAGAGTTCTATCGTCTGTCTGTTTTGAAGGCAATTGATGAGTGCTGGGTCGAAGAAGTGGATAGTCTCCAACAGTTGAAGGGGGTTGTCACAACACGATCTACAGCCCAGAGGGATGGAATGTCCGAATACTACCAAGAATCCCTACGTTCCTACAAACAGATGTCTGATTTTGTCAAACAGAAAATCGCTCGAAATGTTATGCTCAGTACCATAGAGCAATCGAAAGATGGAAAACATTCTATTTATTTTGTATAAGAAAAGGAACAGAAGATGACCATTTATAATGTCAACCGTGGAATTGGTTGGGCCAGCAGCGGAGTAGAGTATGCCCAAGCCTATCGGGCCAGCATTTTTAGAAAGATTGGCCAAGATAGTAAATTTATTTTTACAGATATGTTTCAAGGAGAAAACCTGGCTCATTTTACAGCCAATATTGGCTTTGAAGACCAGGAAATTATCTGGCTCTATGGCTTTTTTACCGATGTCAAGATTGCAGCGACAACCTATCCTTTGATGGAGTTTGAAGCCAGTCTAGATTCTGATTTTATCAAGGTTTCACAGAGCCCCGAATCTGTCAAATACCAGCATAAAGACAAGGACTTGGTCATCTTGGTGTTTACACGGAAAAATCATCCAGACTATGTACAAAAGGTAGAGTTTCTTTCCAAAGGGAAGCTGATTCGCAAGGACTACTATAGCTATACCAAGATGTTTTCGGAATACTATGCTCCAGTGGATAATGCACCTGTTTTAAATGTGCGGGTATTTTTCAACGAAGATGGTTCTATCGCCTATGAAGAAAACTGTTCTGGTGGCCAGAGTATCTTCCGTTTTCCTGATGCTATCCTTTGTACAAAAGAGGAGTTGATTGGTCGCATGTTGGACCGATTGGCTCTGACAAAAGAGGACATTATCTTGATTGATCGTGCTACTGGGACAGGTCAGGCGATTCTGCGCCACCGAGGAGAGGCCCGTGTGGCAGTCGTGATTCATGCAGAGCATTACAATATGAATTCTGTGACGGAAGAAACCATTCTTTGGAATAACTATTACGAATATCAGTTTTCGAATGCGGATAAGATTGATGCCTTTATTACCTCAACCAAGGCGCAAGCGGAAACGCTGGCGGCCCAATTTGAGACCTATACGCCTTTCCGTCCGAAAATTTTTACTTTACCAGTTGGTAGTTTGGATGAATTGCGCCAGCCCGAAGGGGACCGTCGTCCTTTCTCTTTGGTGACCTGTTCGCGACTGGCTAGTGAGAAACACATTGATTGGTTGGTGGATGCGGTGATTCAGGCCCAAAAACACTTGCCAGACCTTCAGTTTGATATTTATGGTGAGGGTGGGCAACGTAGCCGCTTGGAAGCCATAATCAAAGAACACGATGCTTCCTCTTTTATTCGCTTGATGGGGCACCATGATTTAACAGAGGTTTATAAACACTACCAAGCCTACTTGGCAGGTTCGACCTCAGAAGGTTTTGGTTTGACCTTGATGGAAGCCATTGGTTCTGGCCTGCCGATTATTGGCTTGGATGTTCCTTATGGCAACCAAACCTTTGTGCAGGATGGACGAAATGGCAGCTTGATCAGTCGTTTGGACGTTGATGATCCAACTGTCTATGGCCGACTCTTTGCCGAAAAACTGCTGGACCTATTCCAATCAGGTCAGCTGCAAGACTGGCAGGCGGCATCCTATGACCGTGCTAAGGAATTTCTGACGGTCGAATTGGAAAAAGCATGGTTGCGCTTTATTGAGGAGGTTTAAAATGATTCAATTATATGATAGCTTCCATCAGGCCAGTAAGGATCTGTATTATTCACTGACTCAGGCAGGTTTCCAAGGTCCTGTCGTTGTCATTAATGATGATGGTTTTCTACCAGAAGGTGTGACCTCTGCCTATTCATACTATTGCCAAATGGAGACAGGTCAGGGGTGCTCGCTTTATTTCAACCAACTCCAAGTCCCTCCTTTTTGGGAAATTACAGGGACCAATGGTGAAGGGGAAGTCTGGGATTACAGCCAACGGAAGGCAAAGATTTTTTATGCCGAACCCAAGCACCTCCGTCGCATCAAAAATGTTGACTGGTTTGGACCAAATGAAAAGGTACGTTTTACAGACCACTACAATCGCTTTGGTTGGTTGTTTGCACGAACCTATTTTAATGCCGAGCAGAAGGTGACTAGCCGTATTTATTTCAATCAGGCAAAACAAGAGGTCTTGGTTGAGAATTTCATGACGGGTGACATTCAGTTAAACTGGCAGGGAAAAGTGTATTTCTTTGACAATCGTGTGGAATTGTTCCGCCATTATTTTGCGGAAATGGGCTGGGAATTGTCAGAGATTTGGTACAACTCTTTATCGACTCCTTTTTTCCTCTCCTACAACAGTCCAGAAGCAGGTCAAGATGTCCTCTTTTGGCAGGAAGGTATCCAGGAGGACATCCCAGGAAACATGAAGGTCATGTTGAATTCTTCCCATGTTCGTACACAACGTGTTTTGGTACAGCAGCGTCAAGTTTATCAGAAGATGATGGATATCTTGCCGGAAGAACAAAAGGCCAAGATTGCTTACCTAGGTTATATCTATCCAAGCTTGCGTGAGAATGCTGGACGAAAGGAAATTCTTATCCTAACCAACTCGGATCAGATTGAGAAATTAGAGGAGCTAACTCAAGCACTACCAGACTTCCACTTCCATATCGGCGCATTGACAGAAATGTCTCAACGATTGATGGCTTTTGAAGCGAAGTCAAATATTACCCTCTATCCAAATATTTCACAGAAACAGCTGCAACAGTTGTTCCAAGAATGCGATATCTACCTCGATATCAATCATAGTGGAGAAGTAATGGATGCGGTTCGCAAGGCCTTTGAGCAAAATATGGTGATTTTGGCCTTTGAGCAAACCGTTCATAACCGTGATCTGATTCCAGCTTCCCACCGCTTTGATGCCAGCCAGCCAACTAACATGGTGATGGCCTTGGCAGGCTTTGCAGCATCTTATCCACAGATGGTGACCTTGCAGCGTGAAGAAACTAGCAATGAATCTGTTGCAGGATACCAACAGTTACTTGGGAAGGAGGAGCGCTAAATGCCAGAGAAACGTAATCCCTTGTTGGACGAAGCGATTGAGAAACAAATCAAGGAAGCTCGCTATGTTGAACCTAAGAAAAACAAGCAGAGACGGAATTATTTTTATCTCACCATCATTTTCCTTGTGACGTTGGCAGTTATTTTCTCCCTACTTCGTTATTTATAGAAATTCTTGCCTCAAGCTAATTGAAACTAAAATTCCATGAAAATGTGAGAAAATATGTCAAATAAGAATGTGGTGGAAGAGCCATGCGTGACGATATACTCTTGAATGACCGAGCGGCTGCTCTTGCTGACCAATTGGTCCCGGTTTTAAGGTATTTTAGATGGTTTTTGGAAGTCGTACTGACCATCTGCCCTTGGCAATGTTGGCATTTGGGAGCAGGGTAATCCAGCTTGGCGATGACCTCTTTGCGACTCCTGGCATCCACAATCTCCAAAATAATGATATTAGGGTCTTTAATTCCGAGTAGTTGTGTGATAAAATTGAACTGTTCCATATGAGTCTTTATAAATGATAGTTTTGTCGCTTTTCATTATAGGTCATATGGGACTTTTTTTCTACACTCCAAAAGGCTCCATAATCTCTATAGTGGATTTTCCCACTACAGTCTTATAGAGCCTGTTTGTCTTTTTCTGCGTACGACGGGCATGTCGTACATCTGATGTGGAAGTCCTCCGTGGGCACCTGCTACCGGTGAACCCAATAGTGACTCCCAAGCCTGACTATCGTGAGGTAGCGGATTAAAACGGTCTGGGGAAAGACCGTTTTAAGTCTGACGCTAGAAACCAAGACCGTCAGAGGAAGGGATAGCGAAATCGTGGCACTACGAACAGAAACGTGATACGAAGGTGTATATAGCGGACAAGGTGGCTCAGCACATTAAAGTCCAAAAAGGTAGTCGTAACCTATATGCGTAAATCACGAGTGTAATTGAATTCGGACTAAGGTCAGTGTGAAAATGATAATTCCTCCTAGAGTCACCGGACTCTTCGTCGGAATTCCTATTTTCACTTAGACCTTTTAATGTCCTCATATCTTGTGTAAACGAGGAAAGATGTACGACTTATCCCGTGAGGTCTCATGGGCGTCAATTGACTATAACAACGAATCATGAGAAGTACCCTCGCCTATTGTTGTCATCAACTCATTCTTCGTTGAACAACAATGGCTGGGGCAGGCTCTCAGCCGAGGTCATAGTAGCGATGAAGTTTCTGTAATGGAAACGGAGCGAAGGGCTGAACTATTAACCGAAGTATACCTACTTCACTCGTGTCTGTAAAAGAACGGTCTGATAGAACTGGAGGCGGTCACGTATTGACTAGAAGAAAGTTCGCCAATATAAGATATCCTACAGACACCGAAACAAGAAAGGAATACGCACATGTCACAGTTACTAGATAATATCCTATCTTGGTCCCATATGCATGAAGCCTATAATCAAGTTAGAGCCAATAAAGGTTCAGCAGGAATTGACGGCGTAACTATTGACGAAATAGATGACTATCTCCGCAAACACTGGCGTTCAACTAAAGAACTCATAAAGCCGAGGAAGTACAAGCCTCAGCCAGTTTTACGAGTTGAAATTCCCAAAGCTAACGGCGGAGTCCGTCAGCTAGGTATCCCAACGGTCATGGATAGAATGATACAACAAGCTATTGTTCAAGTCATTAGTCCTATTTGTGAACCCTTTTTCTCTGATAAGAGCTACAGATTCAGACCCAATCGGTCATGCGAACGAGCTATTATCCAGTTATTAGGATACCTTAATGACGGTTATGAGTGGATAGTAGACATAGACCTGGAGAAGTGGACGATACCGTTCCTCAAGATAGACTGATGTCGCTTGTTCATAACATTATCCAAGATGGAGATACAGAATCTTTAATTCGTAAGTACCTTCATTCGGGTGTAGTCATTAACGGACAACGGTATAAAACACTAGTTGGAACGCCACAGGGAGGAAATCTATCACCGCTCCTGTCCAATATCATGCTTAATGAGCTAGATAAAGAGTTGGAAAATCGCGGACTTCGCTTTGTCCGCTACGCAGATGACTGTGTCATCACAGTTGGTAGTGAGGCGGCGGCTAAACGTGTGATGCATTCAATTAGTCGTTATATTGAAAAAGGATTAGGTTTGAAAGTCAACAGGATCAAGACAAAGATTGTAAGACCGAGCAAACTGAAGTACCTAGGATTTGGGTTTTGGAAATCACCTGATGGCTGGAAAAGTCGTCCGAATCAGGATAGCGTACAGAGTTTCAAGAGAAAACTCAAGAAACTAACGGCCCGTAAGTGGAGTATTGACTTAGGCAACCGAATTGAGCGACTAAACTGGGTCATCCGAGGTTGGATAAACTACTTTTCTATGACGAACATGAAATCAGTCATGGAAAGCATTGATGAATGACTAAGAACTCGAATAAGAGTTATTATTTGGAAACAATGGAAGAAGAAATCTAGGCGACTATGGGGACTTCTCAAATTAGGAGTACCGAAGTGGATAGCGGATAAGGTATCTGGCTGGGGAGACCATTATCAATTAGTGACTCAGAGGTCTGTACTGAAACGTGCCATATCAAAACCAGTCCTCGCTAAACGTGGACTGGTTTCTTGCCTAGATTATTATCTAAAACGACATGCGTTAAAAGTTAGTTGAATCGCCGTGTGCCGAACGGCACGCACGGTGGTGTGAGAGGGACTAGTCTTAGTCCCTACTCGATTATTTGAAATACAAGAGTCTCAGTCCGTTGAGAATCACCAAAATGGTAGAACCTTCGTGTCCGACTACGCCGAGTGGCAGATTGATAGACTGGAAGAGGTTAGAAATGATAAGAAGAGCAATGACAGACAGGGCAAAGACGATATTTTGCTTGATGATGCCCCGCATTTTCTTAGAGAGACGAATGGAGTAAGGAATTCTCGTCAGGTCTTCCATGAGTACGATGTCAGCTGACTCCATAGCGATGTCCGTACCGCTTCCCATGGCATAGCTGACATTGGCTTGAGCAAGGGCAGGAGCATCGTTGATACCATCCCCCACCATACCGACAGACGCAAACTCGGTTTGCAGTTCTTGGATAACAGCAGCCTTATCCGTCGGCAGACAGTTGGCAATGACCCGATCAATGCCGACCTGTCTCGCCACGTAACGAGCGGTCTTTTCTTGGTCGCCCGTCAAGAGAATTGGTGTCACACCCATTTCTTTCAATTGAGAGATAAGGAGTCTACTTTCCGGTTTCAGACTATCCTCCACCATGAAAATCGCCACAAGCACATCATTTTGGCTGACATAGACCAGGGTTTTCCCAGTGCTTTCCGCCTCATCGATTTGTGCCAGCAAGTCAGCAGACAGGGGACTGACCAGGCTGTCCACCACAAATCCCGCCTTACCGATTTTCCAGCTGTCGCCCTGATAGCCCGCCACCAAGCCTTTTCCGGTCACGTCTTCTAGGCTTTGGAGGGCAATAGCAGAGCTGTCAGCCGTATAGGTCATTAGAGCCTGTGCAATCGGGTGGCTTGATTGTTTTTCAACTGCCTGAACAACTTCCTTGATCAGTTTTTCATCGCCAAGATAGGTCGCCCCGACAACTTCAGGTTTACCAATGGTCAATGTGCCTGTCTTATCAAAGACGATGGCTTCTAAGTTGGCGATCTTGTCCGCAATGTCACCGCCCTTGATAATCATACCCTTACGTGCTGCACGGCTGATAGCAGAAAGTGTCGCCGGTGAAGAAGAAGCTACAAGGGCACATGGAGAAGCGATGGTCAAGAGAATCATGCCACGGTAAAAGGCAGTTAACCAGTCCCAGCCCAGAGCAAAATGAGCAAAGAGAATGAAGAGCGGTACCACTACCAAAACAACCTTGACATAGGTATCTTCCATATTTTCAATGAAAGTCGCTGTTTTTGATTTGGATTCTTGGGCGTTTTCAACCATTTGGACGATTTTATCGAATAGGGCATCGCCTTTTTCAGCTGTAACTTGAACAGTAACAGTTGGCCCTTGGTTGATGGTTCCGCCGATAACAGCAGCGCCAGCCATTTTCTCAGCAGGGAGCGGCTCGCCTGTAATCATGGATTCGTCAAAGATGGATTGCGGACTGATGAGGGTAGCATCTAGTGGAACTGTGTCGCCCTTCCGGACTTGCAAGAGGTCACCGACGCGAATGGCTGCCGTGTCTAAGACAGTAATGTCACCATTTTCTTCGATTTTCCGAGCCGTTGGAGGTGTCATGTTCATCAAAGCAGCGATAGCGTCCTTGCTTTTCTCCATAGCCAATTCTTCCAAAGTAGAAGAAAGGGAGAAGATAAAGATGAGCAGGGCTCCTTCCATCCAGTAGCCGATGAGGCCAGAGCCGATTGCTGCTAAAATCATAAGCAGGTCAACAGACAGGTGCTTATCCACAAATAATTCTGTCAGACCTTCCTTGGCAGACTGGTAGCCCCCGATGATAAAGGCTGAAATGAAGAGGATGGGTGCCCATCCTTGCCCGGTCTGTAGCAGGAGGATACCTAGCAGAATAAATACTAGGCAGACAGAAGTCGTGATAATGTGACTATTCTGTTTAAATTGTTGTGTTAGTGTCATAAAAAATTCCTCGAAATATCTTTTTATAGTTTAATTATAACAATTACAAATAAAATGTCAAGTTTAATTATAATAATTCTAAATAAGATTTTTCAGACAATTCCAAGGAAAGAAAAAAGAGCGAAATATTTCGCTCTGCTATTCTTGTCTATGCTATATTAGATTGGCAATCAGGACAGATACCATAGATAGCTAGGACCTCTTTTGTGACCTTGTAACCTGTCTGGTCTTGGGCTTCTTTTTTCAGACTAGGTAGTTCGATATCCATAAAGTCTGTAATTTTTCCGCACACTTCACAAATGATATTGAGGTGATCATGGCCCATAAAGTCATAATAGGTCGTATTATCATTGGTTCGTTTGATTTCTGTTACAAATCCTTCTTCCAACAGAAGTTTCAGATTGTTGTAAACAGTAGCTAGGCTCATTCCTGGGTAGTCTGGTAGAAGATCTTGGTAAATCATCTCAGCACTCGGGTGGTCATCGCTTTCTATGATGTAGGCTACAACAGCCTTACGAGTCGAAGTGATACGAACTCCTTTTTCCTTAAGGTGCTGGATGACGTGGTCAAAATCCGCTTGATGGTCACTACTATGATGGTGGGTCATGCTTCCCTCCTTTCTACGATGTAATAATAACAATTCTAAATTTCAATTCCTGTTTTCATTATAGTGTATTTTCTTAGCTCTGTCAATCTAATAGGAGGGTAGATATCTGTGCTAGGACAGTTGTTGTTTTATAGGCTTGTATTTGCAAGTTTGCTTGTGCTACAATCAAAACATGACACGATATAAGGCAATTATTTCCTACGACGGACATGACTTTTCTGGTTTCCAACGCCAGCCCCATGCCCGTACAGTTCAGGAAGAAATCGAAAAAACGTTAGTAAGATTGAACAGCGGCCAACCAGTAACCGTTCATGGAGCAGGTCGGACGGACGCAGGAGTGCACGCTTATGGTCAGGTGATTCACTTTGACTTGGCTGGCAGTCGAGATGCTGAGAAGCTCCGTTTTGCCCTAGATACTCAAACCCCTGAGGATATTGATGTGGTCAGTGTGGAGCAGGTAGCGGATGATTTTCATTGCCGCTACGCCAAGCACAGCAAAACCTACGAGTTTTTGGTTGATATCGGGCGACCCAAGAATCCCATGATGCGGCACTATGCGACCTTCTATCCCTATGATTTGGACTTGAGCTTGATAGAAGAAGCCATTCAGGACCTGGTGGGGACCCATGATTTCACAGGCTTTACGGCTTCAGGGACCTCGGTGGAGGATAAGGTGCGGACCATCACGGTAGCAAGTATGGAGTACGACCAGCGGCGGCAGTTCTTGATTTTCACCTTTTCAGGAAACGGCTTTTTGTACAAGCAGGTGCGGAATATGGTTGGCACCTTACTGAAAATTGGTAACGGTCGCATGCCTGTTGGGCAGATTAAGCGGATTTTGGCAGAAAAGGATCGTGGTTTGGCGGGTCCGACTGCGGCGGGCAACGGCCTCTATCTAAAGGAGATTATCTATGAAGACTAAGTATATTTTGGCGCTTTCGGGCAATGATATTTTCAGCGGGGGCGGCCTCCATGCGGATCTGACCACCTACACTGTTCATAGGCTTCATGGCTTTGTGGCGGTGACTTGCTTGACAGCGATGACAGAAAAAGGTTTCGAGGTCATTCCGACGGAGGCTGCGGTCTTTGCCCAGCAGCTGGCTAGTGTGAAGGATGTACCCTTTTCTGCGATTAAGATTGGCTTGCTTCCCACGGTGGACATAGCAGAGCAGGCTTTGGAGTTTATCAAGGCTCACCAGGAGATTCCTGTAGTCTTAGATCCGGTCTTGGTCTGCAAGGAAACGCATGATACTGAGGTCAGCCAATTGCGAGATGAACTCTTGAAGTTCCTTCCCTATGTCAGCATGATCACGCCAAATCTGGCAGAAGCTCAGCTATTGCTCCAAAAAGATATCAAAACAGTGGAGGAGATGAAGCAGGCGGCAGTGGCCTTGTATGACTTGGGAGCCAAGGCGGTGGTCATCAAGGGAGGCAATCGCCTGGGGGGCTCAGAGGCGATCGATGTTTACTATGACGGACAGGAAGTGGTGGTGCTCCAGTCGCCTCTGCTGTCAGAAAATAATGTAGGGGCAGGCTGTACCTTTGCGTCCAGCATTGCCAGTCAGCTTTTGCTGGGTCAAGATCCTTTAGAGGCAGTCAGACTGTCCAAGCACTTTGTCCATGTAGCGATTGAAAAATCAGATGATTACGGGGTGATTCAATATGAGAAATAAAAAAACACAGGAATTAGTATTATTAGCCATCTTAACAGCCTTGAGCTTGGTCTTGGCCCACTTCCATTTGCCAACACCTTCTGGGTTTGTGACACTCTTGGATGTGGGAGTTTACTTTACAGCCTTTTACTTGGGCAAGAAAGAAGGAGCCATTGTCGGCGGTTTGTCTGGACTCTTGATAGATTTCTTGCTAGGCTATCCCCAGTGGGCACTCTTTAGTCTAGTCTTCCACGGAGCTCAGGGTTATTTTGCGGGATGGACAGGCAAGAAACGGATTTTCGGTTTAGTCTTGGCGACGCTCTCTATGGTTGGGGGCTACTACCTAGCATCTCGGATTTATTTTAATGACCTCAAAGCCATTGAAAGTGTTCTAAGCAATAGCATGCAAAACTTTGTCGGGATGGGCTTAGGGTTTGCAGTAGCTAAATTAGTAGAGAAAAGTGGAGCTATTGGCTATGTCACTCGATAAAATCAAAGTTCAAACCCAACACGTTGTGCAAGAAGTCCTAGAACTCAGCAATCTTCAAAAGGGACAAATTTTTGTTCTTGGTTTGTCTTCTAGTGAGGTCATTGGTGGGCATATCGGTAAAAACTCCAGTCTGGAAGTTGGTGAGGTGGTTGTTGAAACCATCTTGGAAATTCTGGAGCCAAAAGGTATTTATCTAGCTGTCCAAGGCTGTGAACACCTCAATCGTGCCTTGGTGGTGGAGCGGGAATTGGCAATCCAGAAGGAATTGGAAATGGTCAATGTCTTACCCACCCTTCATGCAGGTGGTTCAGGTCAGTTGGCGGCCTTCAAGTATATGAAGGATCCGGTGGAAGTCGAGTTTATCACCGCTCAGGCTGGTATAGACATCGGCGACACAGCTATCGGCATGCACATCAAGCACGTCCAAGTTCCGATTAGACCTAGCCTGCGTGAGATTGGTCAGGCTCATGTTACCGCCCTTGCCAGCCGCCCAAAACTAATCGGCGGAGCCCGTGCGGCCTATCAAGAAGACAAGATACGGAAGAATTAGTCACAACCAATCGGTTGTGATTTTTTTGAGCCAAATCCTTGCCAAGAAGTCTGGCTTATGCTAAACTTGTTCCTGTAAATGATACAAGAACAAAAGGAGAAAATATGACAAAAGGATACCAACAACGATTTTCACTATCCATTTTATTATGGATGCGTCAGGATAAAGCACGCCAAGAGGGAATGGACTACTGGGGTGGCGGGCATGCACAGATTATTGCAGCTTCACCGGGTCTATTAGAATACCGCCAGCAACATTTGAGTGAGACAGAGCATAGTTTTTGGCCGAAAGCGACAGGCTTGGAAACGGCTATTCCAGAAGACCGTCGGATTGATGGCATTGCGGAAGTGACCTATCAAAAGTTATTGGCACCAATAGGCGGACGCCGTCAGACGGCCCTTGCCTTTGAAGATGAGGTCAATGTTTTCCGTCGGACTTTGATGCACATGGGCTTCCCTTATTCATCACGTTGGTACCATACTAGTACTCAGGTCCAAACCCAACTGCGTGATGTTCTTTACTTCCGTCGCAAAGATGGTGTGAAGAGCGGCAGCTTCAAAAAATTTATTCAAGATGGACTAGCCAGTCAACTGGCGACAATCTCTGGGGTAACGGAAGTACGGACACAGGTCTATCTTCCATGGAATAAAGCGACTTGGAATACTCCAAATGTTGCCCATGACAATCCTAAGGAAGACCACCTTCATGCCTCCATCATCCTAGGTTTTGCGGATCAGGCGGCAAGAGAGGCCTTCTATGCCAACCTAGCTCCGCAGTTGAATGCAGAAGTGGTACAATACGCCTCCGCAGTCCACGCCTATCATATAGAAAAAACCTTGCCTTTCGTCCTAAACGGCAAACGTATGTAAGACGAGCGACTTCTTGGTCGAATGCTTTGTTTTAAAAAAATCAAGCAAAAGACTTGCCAAGAAGTCTAGCTTATGATAAACTTGTTCTTGTAAGTGATACAAGAACAGAAAGGAGCACGAATGGATACAAAGTTTTCAGTAGCCCTTCATATACTGACCATGATCAGTGAGAGTAAGGAAATACTTAGCTCGCAAGCCTTGGCTGAGAGCGTTGGCACCAATGCCAGCTACATCCGCAAGGTGATTGCACTCTTGAAAAATGCAGGCTTAATCACTTCACACCAAGGACGATCAGGCTACCAATTGAGCAAGTCCCCTAAGGATATTAGCTTATTGGAGATCTACCTTGCGACGCAAGAAGTGGAGCATATTCGTCTATTTCAAATACACCAGAATGCCAATCTTTCTTGTCCGGTTGGGCAGCATATAGAAGGCGCAATGGTTCCCATCTTTTCCAGCGTTGAACAAGAACTGGAAAATCAACTCAGTCGTCAATCTTTAGATAATGTGATTGATAATCTCTATCAATCCGCACAAGAAACCCGAATCTGACCGAGGTCAGATTTTATAAACCCAAACATAGACCTGTAAGTGATACAGGAACAAACCAAAGAATAGAAAAGAGAACAACATGAAAGCAGCACAACACATATCTTATAACAAAAACAATATCACCCTTAACCTTACAGAAATTGCTAAACCACAAATCAAGCCTAACCAAGTCCTTGTCAAAGTGACCGCAGCAGGCGTTAATCCATTGGATAACATGATTTCACGCGGAGATGTGAAATTGATTGTCCCTTACAAATTGCCACAAACAGCTGGAAATGAAGTAGTCGGTTTGGTTGAAGAAGTCGGCACAACTGTAACCAATTTTGCAGCAGGTGACCGTGTCTTCGGTCGTCTTCCACTTGATAGTATCGGTGCTTTCGCTGAGTATGTAGCGGTTGACGCTCAAGCTCTTGCTAAGGTTCCTGCCTACTTGACAGATGAAGAAGCGGCTGCTGTTCCTTTGACAGCCTTGACTATCATGCAGGCCCTTGACCTCATGGGTGCGCAAGCTGGCAAGACCATCTTCATCTCAGGTGGAACTGGTGGTGTCGGCGGTATGGCTATCCCGATTGCCAAAGCTAAAGGCTTGACCGTTATCACAAATGGTGATGGGGCAAGTGCAGAGCGGGTGTTGTCATTGGGTGCAGACCGGTTTATCGATTACAAGACAGAAGATTACACCAAAACACTTAACAATGTTGACTATGTCTTGGACACACTTGGCGGTGCAGAAACGGAAAAACAAATGTCCATCATGAAAAAAGGTGGACAGCTGGTTTCCCTTCGTGCCATGCCAAATGGTGAATTTGCCAAACGCATGAATTTGCCAAAATGGAAACAAATCTTGTTTGGCCTAGCTGGTCGTTCATTTGACAAAATGGCTAAAAAATACGGTGTTCACTACCATTTCATTTTCGTAGAGAGCAATGGTCGCCAGCTGCAAGAAGTAGCAGACATTTTCAGCAAGCTCGAAATCAAACCGTCAATCGATACCGTTTATCCATTTGAAGAAGTCAACGCAGCACTTGATAAGGTTGCCAACGGTCGTTCACGCGGAAAAACAGTCCTCCGTTTCAACTAAAATAATAAAATATACAAGGAAAAGTCATGTCTTATATTACAACTAAAAACCAATACATCACCGTTTCAAACAATAAAATCGCCTATCGTGAGCTCAGCAAGGGCAAGTCTGACATTCCTTTGGTCATGCTGGTTCACCTAGCGGCCACCTTGGACAACTGGGATCCCAAACTGCTGGATTTGCTGGCTGAAAAGCACCATGTGATTGTCCTAGACCTTCCTGGCGTGGGAGCTAGTCAGGGCAAGGTGGCTCCGACTATTCCAGGAATGGCTGAGCAGGCCGTTTCCATTATCAAGGCTTTGGGTCATGAGAAAATCAATTTGCTCGGTCTGTCTATGGGTGGTTTTATTGCTCAAGAAATCGTTCGTCTGGATAGTCAGCTGGTCAATCGCTTGATTTTAGCAGGTACAGGTCCTCGTGGTGGTTTTGAAGTCGATAAGGTGACTGGAAAAACCTTCCGCTACATGCTGAAGGCTGGTTTAGAGCGTGTGGATCCAAAACGCTACATCTTCTACAACCATGATGAAGCAGGTCGTTTGGAGGCAGAAAAAGTCTTGGGTCGTATGGGGCAAAGAAGTGCTGCTCATGCAGACAAGGACATGAATGTTCCAGGATTTTTGCCCCAGCTGAAAGCTATTAAACGCTGGGGAAGAGAGCCTCAAGATGACATGACCTTTATCACCCAACCAACTCTTATCGTCAACGGTGATAAGGACATGCAGGTTCCAACAGAAAATTCTTATACCATGCATGAGAAGATCAAAAATAGCCAACTGATCATCTATCCCAATGCAGGACACGGCTCGATCTTCCAAAATGCAGAAGAGTTTTCAAAAGCCTTACTAGCCTTTTTGGAGGAAACCAATGCCTAAAACCATTTTAATCACAGGATCGACGGATGGGATTGGCAAACACCTAGCCATGAAACTAGCTAGTGAAGGTCATGAAGTAATCTTGCACGGGCGAAATAGCGAAAAGCTCCGTGTAGCTCTCAGTGATATTCAACTAAAAACAGGAAATAAAAAGATTCACGGCTACCTTGCAGACTTTTCCAAGTTAGCAGATGTCTATCGTTTCAGCCAAGAAATTAAACGCGATTTTGAGCAGATTGATGTCTTGTTAAACAATGCGGGTGCTTACTTTGGGGATGCTCGTGTGGCGACAGCAGAAAATATCGAGATGACCTTTATGCTGTCTGTTCAAGTTCCTTATATCTTGACGACGGAGTTGCTGCCCTTGCTGGAAAAAGCAGCAGGCAGGGTCATACACACTTCTTCCTTCATGCACCATTTTGCACAAACCAGAGGCTTGGATTTTGGTTTAGAGCAGAGCTATTCTGCAGCCATGGCTTACAATAATGCCAAGCTTTACACTATTTGGCTGGCCATTGCTCAGGCAGAGGCCTTAGAAAAGCAAGGGTCATCTGTGACTGTCAATGCCTACCATCCTGGCTTGATTGCGACAAATTTGGGCAATGATGGGGTCAAACGCAACCTGAGAAGTCGGATTCTCACCAGTCTGATGAAACCATTTTCTAAGGATTTGGACCAAGGGATTGAAACAGGTTACTACTTAAGCCTGTCACCAGAGGTGGCTGGGCAGTCAGGTCGCTATTTTGCAGAGAAAAGGTTGGCTAAGGTCAGCTTGAAAGGCTTTGATATGGCAAAGAGCCAAGCCTTACTAGCCTATCTTGATAAGAAAAATCAAATATTTAAGGAGAGCTACGGTGATTAAAATCTTGCTAGAAAACCTCCAACTGCCCAATGGTCAGGTCTTAGATAATCGCTTTTTCAAATCCGCCATGAGCGAAACCCTGGCAGATAGTCAGGGAGCTCCCTCAGATGATTTGATTGCCTTATATGATTTTTGGGCCAAGCAGGGAATGGGTGTCTTAGTGACAGGTAATGTCATGGTGGACGGCCGCTACCTTGGTGAGCCGGGCAATGTGGTCCTTGATTCTGACGATCATCTGGATCAATTTCGGAAATGGGCAGCCGTTGGGAAAAAGAATGGTGTGCCTATCTGGCTCCAGCTCAATCAGCCTGGCAAACAGATGTATCGGTCAATCAATCAAACTCCGATTGCACCCAGTGCCATTCCGATTTCTGGAGGTTCAGCTTCAGCCTTTCGTTCACCGAGAGAAATGACCGTGTTTGACATCAAAGAAGCTAGAGATAAATTTATTGCAGCAGGCCTTCGGGCAAAAGAAGCAGGATTTACAGGTGTACAGTTACACGCTGCACATGGTTACTTGATCAATCAATTCCTCTCGCCAGCAGATAATCAGCGGACGGACCGCTATGGTGGCAATCTGGACAATCGTATGCGATTCTTGGTGGAAGTCTATCAAGGTCTGCGTGAAAAAGTGGGACCAGATTTTACCATCGCCTTGAAATTGAATGCTTCTGATTTTAAGGAAGAGGGCTTTGGTTTTGAAGATTGTAAGCATGTGGTGAAAACCATGTCTAATTTAGGTATTGACCTGATTGAAATTTCAGGTGGTAATTATGAGACACCTGTTTTTGGTAGTGAATATGAGAATGGTGCTGGATTTGTCACCTACGCCCTTGCTCTAGCAGATTTGACTTCTGTTCCTATTGTTTCAACAGGCGGTTTCCGAAAAGTCACTCAGATGGAGGAGGCTATCAAGGATGGTGTATCCATGATTGGTCTTGCCAGACCCTTTGTCCTTCGTCCAAGTCTTGTCAATGATTACCGTCAAGTCGGTGATCTGCAACTGACAACGCCTCGCCTAACAACAGGTCTTCCAAAACTGGATAAGGCTCTTGGTCCCATTATCGGTGTCAGTTATTACGAGGCCCAGATGAAACGCTTGGCCAAGGGAAAATCTGTCATCGTCAGTCAAAACGCTTGGCCTTATCTTCTCCAAACCGTCAAGGCACACGGCCTGTCAGCCTTGAAACCGAGGAGGAAGTAGAATAAACTAGAAAAGATTTGAGAGTCCATCTCAGATCTTTTTTCTACGATAAATGAACCTACCGATAATTTTTGAAAAAAGTTGTAACAAAACTATTGACAACTATTGGGGTTTAGGATATACTAGTGTACGTAAAGTTGTAACAAAACATTTTACAACAAAAAACATTTCGGAGGAAAAGAAAATGAAAATAGCGGTAGTAGCAGCAAACGGTAAAGCAGGTAGCTTGATTGTGAAAGAAGCGGTCGCACGTGGTTTTGAAGTAACGGCCATCGTTCGTGGTGAAAATAAGACAGTCGCACAGCAGGTTCTTCAAAAGGATGTTTTTGACCTGACAGCCGATGATGTGATTGGCTTTGATGCGGTAGTGGATGCAGTAGGTGCCTAGACAGCAGACACTGTCCATATGGTTCCTGATGCAGCCAAACATTTGGCGGCTATCCTAAAAGATTCACAAACACGTTTGCTTGTGGTTGGTGGAGCAGCAAGCCTGTATGTTAATCCAGAGCGTACCTTGACTGTGGCAGATGTGACAGAGTTTCCAGCGGAAGTATTGCCTGTGCTAAATGCTCACAAGGAAGCACTTGAGGCCCTTCGTCAAGTAGATGATGTCAACTGGACCTATGTAAGCCCGGCAGGTGATTTCCAAGCAGACGGCGAACGGACAGGTCGCTATATTCTTGGCGGTGAAGAGTTGGTCTTGAATAGTAAGGGAGAAAGCGTTATTTCCTATGCAGATTATGCTATTGGTATGATTGACGAGATTGCATCGGGAGATCATCTCAAAGCACGTATCAGCCTTGTCAGTGAGTAAAAGGTTGTTATGCAGATCTCAAATAAATTTACCATTGCCATTCATGCCTTGGCCTTTATCCATCTCTTTCAAGACCAGCAACGTGTCACCAGCAAGATTTTGGCAAACAGTATTCAAGCCAATCCCGTTATCATTCGCTCGGTTCTGTCTGGTTTGAAGGATGCGGGAATTGTAGATTCCAAGCAGGGTAGCGGCGGTTTTCGTTTAGCAAAGCCACTTGATGACATTAGCCTTTATGACATCTTTGTTACGGTTGACAATATTGATAAAAAAGGCTTGTTCAACTTTCATGAAAATCCCCATCCCGACTGTATCGTGGGGGGGAATATCCATGCTGCTGTGGACGACAAACTCGTCCAAGTCCAGACAGCTATGGAGAAAGAATTGAAAACCATGTATATGTCTGATGTCCTGGTTGACCTAGAAAAAGCCATTGAAGAAAAAGCGAAAAGGACTTAAATTGTCATCTTTTCACAATGACCACATACAAAAAAAGACTTAGAGTGACTGAAAAACAGTTGTGTACTGACCCCAAAAAGTTAGACAAAAAATATTATTGAAAGGATTTAGTTCTGTACTGAACAGGACTAAGTCCTTTTAGTTTTTCTTTAA
>NZ_JAVIHI010000029.1:0-26986 GCF_036680365.1 Streptococcus sp. SS-4456
GTCCAAAAGAAAACAATTTCCTTATTTTGACTATTGAACTCAACATATTTTTCATCAAATACCTTGATAGACTTGACAAATGGTAGAAAAAAGAAGCCCGTTGGCTTCTTAGATTTCAGTGATAATGGGAATAGACATTTCAATCAACCGTTCGGTATGGATGGTTTGAATAGCAGCCTTGTCAATTGTTCGTTCATCAATCTTGCGGTGAAGGAAGAAATCACGGATTTTTTCGATTTCGGATTGTTGCACAGCCCTGTATTTGTTGCTAATCAAGAGTTCATAGTGACGAGGGGCCTGAGTGAAAATAACATCTGTATTACCAGCAGAATAGGTTTCTACTAGAAAGGCATCGGTATTGGCCAACTGATTTTGGACCAGGTATGAATGACTATTTGTCGTATTTATGATTTTCATGTGGAACCTCCTACATCTCTTTAGTTCCATTATAGCACGCTAGGGGGTGTTTTGGCTAGTTATCAGATACATTTTCTTGCAATTTCCATTGTTCAATTCCCCACTTGTGACTGCCTCGTTTGAGTTTTTCGATGGCCTCATCGATTGGGAACCAGGCAATGTGGTTAAAATCCTCTAAAGGTAGGCCGACCTGGTGGTAGCTGGTCACTTGATAGATGTAAGCGGGGTTGTAGAAGTAGGTATCTCGATGGCTAGAGTAGAAATATTCGTCAGCCTGACCATAATAGTGACCAATTTCGGCTGTAAAACCAAGCTCTTCCATTAGTTCGCGTTCTAGGGCGATGAGATGATTTTCCCCTTTTTCGATTTCCCCACCTGGTAGGAACCAGGCACCATTTGGTGCTTGAACGAGGATGATATTTTCTTTCTTTTCATCAGGGATAACAGCATAGACACCAAATCGATTTTGATAGTCTACGTCAGCCTTCTTTTCTCCAAAAACGGCAATATTCATAGTAAACTAAGTCCTTTTTACAATTGAGATGACTATATTATACCATTTTTCTTACATTTTTCCTCAGACTAGACTTTTCTGGTCAAATCAGGTATTTTTTTATATGTGAGGAAGGATTTTTGAAAAAACGAGGCTGGGCTCAAGTCCAGCCTCTCTTCTCAGAGTTCGCATCAACATCTCAGCGCAGTGGCTGATTGGCAGATTTGTTCATGTTTCACACTCCAAATCTGACCATTACGACTGTTGCGAACAAAGTTCGCTCTATTTCCAACCTCAAAAGGTTCACTGAAGCTTTTGAGCTGTGCGGGGGTGGGAGTGAAACAGTCTGGGGATAGACTGTTTCAGCTCAACAACTGGAAATAAGGACTTGTTGACCAACTCTTTTTTCTACCATTTGTCAAGCCTATCAAGGTATTTGACGAAAAATATTTTGTGTCTCGTCATCCAAATAAGGAAATTGTTTTTGACCAGTCGTGTTCTTTCCCACTCCCACTTTTCCTACTTATTTTGTTTTTGTATGTGCCTTGATTTGAATATTTCCCTTGCTAGTCATGACTGCACGAAGGTCTTTTTCACTTGGGTTTTCTAAATAGAAGTCTGTAATGGCATCTTCGATTTGATCTTGGATGGTTCTGCGTAGTGGACGAGCTCCCATTTTTGGATCGTAGCCCAAATCAACTAGTTTTTCTTTAACCTTATCTGTCACATGTAAGCTAATGCCGTTGTTAGATAAGCGTTTGTTGACATCATCAAGCATGAGGCTGACAATTTCAAGGAGATTTTCCTTGCTGAGTGGTTGGAATTCAATAATTCCATCGAAGCGGTTCATGAATTCTGGGCTGAAGAAATTGCTAAGTTGGCCAAGAACCGACTGGGTGCGACCTTCCATGGCTGCTCCAAAGCCTACACTTGCTTCGACTTTCCCAGTTCCAGCATTTGAAGTCATGATGATAATGGTGTCTTTGAAGCTGACTGTGCGTCCCTGTCCATCTGTCAGACGGCCGTCGTCTAGGACTTGGAGGAACATGTGCATGACATCAGGGTGAGCTTTTTCTACCTCATCCAAGAGGATGAGAGAGTAAGGATTGCGGCGGACTTTTTCAGTTAGCTGACCGGCTTCTTCATAGCCTACATAACCTGGAGGGGCACCGACTAGCTTGGCAACGGCATGTTTCTCCATGTACTCGGACATATCGAAGCGAATCATACTATCGGCTGAACCGAAGAGTTCAATGGCTAGCTGCTTGGACAGTTCTGTTTTACCGACACCGGTTGGTCCGACAAAGAGGAAGGAACCGATTGGGCGGTTTGGTGCTCCAAGACCAACACGGTTGCGGCGAATGGCCTTGGCGATTTTGTCAACAGCTTCATCTTGACCGATAACGTGGGCTTTGAGGTCGCTAGCTAGGTTGATGAGTTGAGATTGTTCTTTTTCTTTCAAATCGCCAACAGGTATGTTGGTTTTTTGTTCTACGATGGCTTCAATTTCCTTTTCAGTAATGAGGGGAATATCTTCCTCGCTGATGGTTGCTTTTTGCATTTCCTTATACTTGGCAATCTGGTCACGGAAATAGGCAGCCTTTTCATAGTCCTCGTCACGAGTTGCTTGGGCCTTACGATTTTCGGCATCAATCAAGCGTTGGTCGATTTCTTTTGGATCAACAAAATTGAGGGTCAGGTTCATCTTAGAACCAGCTTCGTCCAGTAGGTCAATGGCCTTGTCTGGCAAGAAACGGTCTTGGATATAGCGATTTGAAAGGACCGCAGCAGCTTCAATAGCGGCGTCAGAGTATTTGACATGGTGGTAGTCCTGATACTTATTCTGGATACCCTTGAGAATGATAATGGTTTCTTCAACGCTTGGTTCTTCGACCTTTACAGGTTGCATACGGCGTTCTAAGGCTGCATCCTTCTCGATAATACGGTATTCGTTGAGGGTTGTTGCACCGACTAGCTGCATTTCACCACGGGCAAGGGCAGGTTTGAGGATATTTCCAGCATCCATATTGCCATCACCAGCAGAGCCAGCACCGACAATCTCGTGGATTTCGTCGATAAAGAGAATAATCTCACGACGATTACGGATTTCTTCCATCAGTTTTTGCATGCGTTCTTCAAATTGACCACGGATACCAGTTCCTTGTACCAGGCTGACAACATCTAATCGGATGACTTCCTTACCTTGCAATTTTTGTGGCACATCGCCGTCGACAATTTTTTGAGCCAACCCTTCAACAACAGCGGTTTTACCAACACCTGGCTCACCGATGAGGACTGGGTTGTTCTTGGTACGGCGGTTGAGGATTTCGATGACACGCGTAATTTCTTGGTCACGGCCAATCACTGGGTCAATATCACCGCGGCGGGCAATTTCCGTCACGTTGATACCAAACTCTTCTAAAAGCCCATTTGGTTGTTGTGGTTGCTGAGGTGGTGGAGTTTGCCCACCACGCCCGTTGTTCCCTCCTGCTTGTGTTGGCGGAGTTTGGTCACGTTTCTTGCCAGCTGGAGTGTTTCCTGGATAGCCTCCCAAGTGATTGAAGAACTCGCTGAAAGGGTCCATATTATTTGGGTTTGTTAAATCCCCTAAACCACGTAAGATGGCATTATTAGGGTCTGTTTTCATAATTTGGTAGCAGTTGTGGCAGAGATCTACCTGTTGTTGCTTACCGTTCAGATTGGTATAGAGATGGATGGTTGCATCGTTGATTTTACAGTTATGACAGAGCATCGTTCTACCTCTTTCTTTGGAATGGACCTTTGTCAAATAGTCAATAAAGGTCAGTTATAGCTTTATTATAACAAGATTTAGGGAAAAATCAAGAAACTGCTATATTAGGCACATAATCTTTGGATGCCTTGGAACTGACAAGAAAATGTTGAAAAATCAAGACTTTTTTTATAATATGTGGTAAAATGTTTTTATAAAAAGGATTAGGAGAAGGAATATGGAATCACATTTGGTGAGAATTATCAATCGTCTGGAAGCTATGGCTAACGATGGTGGTACATTGAAACGTAATTTTGAGCGTGAAGGTGTTGTTGTTGCAGAAGTGGCTTATAGCTATGACGAGGAAAATGGTTCAGTATTTACCTTGCGTGATGTTGCTGCTCGTGAAACCTATACGTTTGACAGCATTGACTTGATTGCGATGGAAATCTACGAATTGTTGTACTAAGAACAAGCTCGAGCACCGATAGGTGCTTTTTTCTTGCAATAAAATGAATATCTAAGCAAAAACAGTTGCATAAATATTCAAAAATGGTATAATGGTGTCTAAATCATATTTGAGGAGTGAATGAATGGATTTTTCTTTCTTGCCTGATTATTGGGCATATTTTAATTATGGGGCCCTTGTAACCCTTATTATCGCTTTTTTCTCGGTTTTCTTTGGTAGTATTTTAGGGACGCTCTTGGCCTTTGCCCAACGCAGTAGATATAAGGTTCTGGTTTGGCTTGCCAATATTTATGTCTGGATTTTCCGCGGTACTCCAATGGTAGTACAGATTATGATTGCCTTTGCCATGACCAATTTTGTTGCACCGACTATCCAAATCGGAATTTTAGATGTAGATTTGACGCGTTTAATTCCAGGGATTATTGTCATTTCTATGAACTCCGCAGCCTATGTGTCTGAAACCATTCGTGCGGGTATCAATGCTGTGCCAAAGGGTCAATTGGAAGCAGCTTATTCATTAGGTATTCGTCCAAAACAAGCCATGCGCTATGTCATTATGCCACAGGCTATCAAGAATATTCTCCCTGCTTTGGGAAATGAGTTTGTAACCATTGTTAAGGACAGTTCGCTCCTGTCAACCATCGGTGTTATTGAGTTGTGGAATGGTGCACAGACGGTTGCTACGACGACTTATCTCACTCAAAGTCCGCTTATTTTTGCAGCCTTCTATTATTTGATGATGACCAGTATTTTGACCCTAGGCATTCAAGCTCTTGAGAAAAAGTTAAATAAGGGAGGACACTAAGATGACGGAAGCAATTATTTCCATAAAAGATCTTCATAAGTATTTTGGTGAAAATGAAGTTTTAAAAGGGATTGATTTAGATATCCAGCAAGGTCAAGTGGTTGTTATCATCGGACCATCAGGTTCTGGAAAGTCAACATTCTTGCGGACCATGAATCTCTTAGAGGTACCGACCAAGGGGACGGTGACTTTTGAAGGTGTCGATATTACGGATAAAGCAAATGATATTTTCAAGATGCGTGAGAAGATGGGAATGGTTTTCCAGCAATTTAACTTATTCCCAAATATGACCGTATTAGAAAATATTACCTTGTCACCTATTAAAACAAAAGGAATTGCTAAGGCTGAAGCTGAAGCCAAGGCCAAGGAATTGCTTGAAAAGGTTGGTTTGCCGGATAAGGCGGATGCCTATCCCCAAAGTTTATCAGGAGGTCAGCAACAGCGGATTGCTATTGCCCGTGGTTTGGCTATGGATCCGGATGTCTTGCTCTTTGATGAACCAACTTCTGCCCTTGATCCTGAAATGGTTGGTGAGGTACTTGCGGTTATGCAGGACTTGGCCAAGTCAGGGATGACCATGGTTATTGTAACCCATGAAATGGGCTTCGCGCGTGAAGTGGCAGACCGTGTTATCTTTATGGATGGAGGCTACATTGTTGAAGATGGAACTCCTGAAGAAGTATTTGAACACACTAAGGAAGAACGGACTAAGGATTTCTTATCCAAAGTCTTGTAAACGGAACTCCGACATTGTTCGGAGTTTTTTGTTGTTTTCTGATGAATTGGGTGAGAACCTAGTCAAATCAGTGGCAAATAGGGTATAATGAAGAAAAAATGAGGAGATTTTAAGCAATGACAGTGATTGATGGTAAGGCCTTGGCAGTCAAAATGCAGACAGCTCTGGCAGAAAAAACAGCTCGATTAAAAGCGGAAAAAGGCTTGGTACCAGGCCTGGTCGTTATTTTGGTGGGTGAAGATCCGGCCAGTCAGGTCTATGTCCGCAATAAAGAACGTTCAGCCCTTGCAGCTGGCTTTAATAGTGAGGTTGTACGAGTGCCAGCTAGCATTTCAGAAGAAGAACTTTTGGAATTGATTGAGCGCTACAATCAAGATGATGCATGGCATGGTATCTTAGTCCAGTTGCCATTACCAGCCCATATCAGTGAAGAAAAAGTCTTGTTGGCCATTGATCCAGACAAGGATGTGGACGGTTTCCACCCTACTAACATGGGGAAATTTTGGTCAGGTCATCCGGTCATGATTCCATCCACACCAGCAGGGATTATGGAAATGTTCAAGGAATACCAGATTGATTTAGAAGGCAAAACAGCGCTGGTTATTGGTCGTTCCAACATCGTTGGGAAACCTATGGCCCAGCTCCTTTTGGATGCCAATGCAACTGTGACCATTGCTCATTCACGGACAAAAAATCTTTCAGAATTGGCTCGTCAGGCGGATATTTTAGTCGTTGCGATTGGTCGTGGACATTTTGTGACCAAGGATTTCATCAAGCCAGGTGCAGTGGTGATTGACGTTGGTATGAACCGTGATGACAATGGCAAATTGATTGGGGATGTCAAGTATGATGAAGTAGCAGAAGTTGCTAGTCACATTACCCCTGTTCCAGGTGGAGTTGGTCCTATGACCATTACTATGCTCATGGAGCAGACTTTTGAGGCTTGTGTCAGAAGTGGGAAATAGGTAAGTAGGCGAGGTTGGCAAGAGCTGACCTCATTTTTTTTATAAGAAAATCCCCAGTCATGTAACTGGGGATAGATTTTTTATGGATTACTTATCGAGAAGGTATCGGCGTGTGCCAAATCACCATAGGTATAGCCGAGGTTAAACCATTTTTTACGTTGTTCAGAAGTACCGTGGGTGAAACTATCTGGGACAGTACGGCCGTAGGCTTCTTGTTGAAGAGTATCATCCCCAACTGCATGGGCAGCATTCATGGCCTCATCAATATCGCCAACATCTAAGATACCCTGACCATCGACATATTTGGCCCAGGCACCAGCGTAGTAGTCAGCTTGCAATTCTAGACGGACATTGAGAGCGTTGCCTTCCTTGTCGGACAACTGAGCACGTTTTTGGTGGTAGGCACCAAGGACTTCTAATTCATTTTGGACATGGTGACCGACCTCATGGGCAATGACATAGGCCATGGCAAAGTCACCAGCAGCCTTATACTTGCTAGATAATTCTTGATAGAAAGAAGTATCAATATAAATCTTTCGGTCAGCTGAACAATAGAAGGGACCGGCCTGAGCAGAACCTGTTCCACAGCCTGTTTGGGTCTGGTCCGTATAGAAAACAAGGGTTGGTGCTTGGTAGGTTAGACCATTTCTTGCAAACTCTTGTGTCCAAAAATCTTCTGTTGAGGCCAGTACCTTACTCATAAATTCTGCATCTGCGTCAGAAACACTGGTACCGCTTGTCGTAACCTGGCTAGACTGATAAGGATTGGTGTTGGTTGTTGGTGAAAGTAAGCCACCTAGATTAGACATGCCGCCAAAAGCGAAGAGGAGGACCACTAGCACCAATTTTCCCTTCCAACCCAGACGGGAGAAGAGTAGGCTTAGTAAGAGATTACCACCAGCTGAACCACCAGAGAAAGACGGACCCGAGCTCCGTTGTCCTCTTCGGTCTTCAATATTGGAACTTTTACGTAAATCATCAATTTTCATCTTAAACTCCTTAGAACCTGTTATCAAGTTCCTATTTTCTTACAAACTATTATATAGCAAATTGCAGAAAAAAACACAGGAAAGCTATCGGAAATAATAGGCCTAGTTCTGTATAAAAGTGCAAAATTTGGTATAATAGTAGAGATACAGACAGAAGGAGTGGACATGGTTGAATATTTATCGGTTAGCCATCTAACCAAGTATTTAAAATTAAAGTTTGACCGCGATCCTTATTTGGAGAGGGTCTATTTGACTGGGCAAGTGTCCAATTTCCGCAAGCGTCCAAGTCATCAATATTTTTCGCTCAAGGATGACAAGGCGGTCATTCAGGCAACCATGTGGGCTGGTGTCTATAAAAATCTGGGCTTTGATCTTGAAGAGGGAATGAAAATCAATGCGGTTGGTCGTGTGCAGCTATACGAACCAGGTGGCTCCTATTCCATTGTTATTGAAAAAGCGGAGCCAGACGGTATTGGTGCCTTGGCTATCAAGTTTGAGCAGCTCAAACAAGCTCTGACCCAGGAAGGCCTGTTTAAGCAAGAATTCAAGCAGGAATTACCTCGATTTACCAAGAAAATAGGGGTCATTACCAGTCCTAGTGGTGCGGTCATTCAAGATATTATTACCACGGTCAGTCGGCGTTTTCCGGGAGTGGAAATTGTCCTCTATCCGACCAAGGTGCAAGGAGATGGGGCTGCTCAAGAAGTCGTTGCCAATATCCAAAGAGCCAATGAGCGTGATGATTTAGATGTACTCATTGTTGGTCGTGGCGGTGGTTCGATAGAAGACCTTTGGGCTTTCAATGAGGAAATTGTGGTTCGGGCTATTTTTGAATCGCGTATTCCAATCATTTCCAGCGTAGGTCACGAAACGGATACGACTCTGGCTGATTTTGTAGCAGATAAACGAGCTGCTACCCCAACAGCTGCCGCAGAATTAGCAACACCTGTGACCAAGGCAGACTTACTAGGTTATTTAAATCAGCAGGAAAATCGAGCCTATCAGGCCATGGCCAATCGTTTGAAATTCCTGAGAGGTCAGCTTGAGAAAATTAGCCAGTCAGTTATGTTCCGCCAGCCAGAACGTTTATACGATGGCTATTTACAAAAATTAGACCGCTTGACCAATCAATTGCAGACACGGATGAAAGAAGTATATAGCCAGCAGAAACAGGCTAGTTTGTTACTCAATCAACGTTTACAAGGCCTACAACTTGGCCGTAAAGTCGAGAGTTTCCAAGAAAGAATTATCCAGCAGGAACGACTCTTGAAGAGCAATATGGCCAATATCTATGATAACAAGATGTCCAAGGCAGACAAGCTGATTGAGGCCCTAACCATGCTGGATACCAGTCGTATCGTGGCTCGTGGTTATGCCATGCTTTTACAAGATGGTCGAGTTCTAGACAGTGTGGAAACTATACAAAAGGGTGAACACCTGACCATTCAGATGAAGGATGGTCAACTTGATGTGGAGGTAAATCATGTCCAAAAAGACAAAAACATTTGAAGAAAATTTAGCTGAATTAGAAGGAATTGTAACCAAATTGGAGCGTGGGGATGTAGCCTTGGAAGAGGCACTTGCCGAGTTTCAAAAAGGGATGGTTTTATCTAAGGATTTACAAAAGACACTTGCTGAAGCTGAAAAGACCTTGGTCAAGGTCATGCAGGCGGATGGCAGTGAAGTGGAGATGAACTAATGGGAGCTAGTAAATTGCAGCTACTTGAGGAAACTATAGCAGACTTTTATCGACCTCAGATAGCTGAGCGGCTCAATCAATCGGTTCTTTATTCGCTACAGGCAGGAGGCAAACGGATTCGGCCCATGCTCCTTTTGACGCTTTTGGAAGCTTTTGGAGTGACCTTGCAAAAAGCTCATTATCAGGTAGCTGCCTGTGTCGAGCTCATTCATACTGGCAGTCTCATTCATGATGATTTGCCAGCCATGGACGATGATGATTACCGTCGGGGGCGTTTGACCAACCATAAGAAATTCGATGAAGCGACAGCTATTTTAGCAGGGGACAGTTTATTTTTAGATCCTTTTGGATTTTTGGCTCAAATAGATTTGCCAGCTGAGACCATCCTTGCTCTCGTGAGAGAGCTTTCTCAGGCATCAGGGACTTTTGGAATGGTTGCTGGTCAGGTCTTGGATATGGCAGGTGAGGGACAAAAATTATCTCTCGAACAATTACAAGCCATCCATGCCAATAAGACAGGGAAATTATTGACCTTTCCCTTTGTAGCAGCTGGTATCATTACAGGTCAATCGGAAACGGTCATCCGACTACTGCGTCGAGTGGGAGAGCTGGTCGGTCTAGCCTTTCAAGTTCGGGATGATATCTTGGATGTGACGGCTACTTTTGAGGAAATCGGAAAAACTCCCCAAAAAGATTTATTGGCTGAGAAGTCTACCTACCCTGCCCTAATGGGACTGGAAGCCTCAAAAGTCTTTCTAGAAGACAGCCTGAACCAAGCAAGTAGTGAGCTAGATCAAGTGGCACAACTAGTCTCATTTTCAAGAGAAGAAATCAAAAAAATCATAGAAAGTTTACGAATCAATGGCTAAGGAAAGAGTAGATGTATTAGCTTATAAACAGGGGCTTTTTGAAACCAGAGAGCAGGCCAAGCGCGGTGTTATGGCAGGGCTAGTGGTATCGGTCATCAATGGCGAACGCTACGATAAACCTGGTGAGAAGATTGACGAGGGAGTTGAACTCAAGCTCAAGGGAGAGAAACTCAAGTATGTCAGCCGTGGTGGTCTGAAATTGGAAAAGGCCTTGCAGGTTTTCGACCTATCAGTTGAGGGGCAAACGACCATTGATATTGGGGCTTCGACAGGCGGATTTACGGATGTCATGTTGCAGGCTGGAGCCAAGCAGGTCTATGCTGTGGATGTAGGGACCAATCAGCTGGCCTGGAAATTGCGCCAGGACGAGCGTGTTATCAGCATGGAACAATATAATTTCCGCTATGCTGAGTTGGCTGATTTTAAAGTGGGTCAGCCAAGTTTTGCTTCGATTGATGTCAGTTTTATCTCTCTAGGCTTGATTTTACCAGCTCTTCACAAGATTTTGGTAGACGGTGGTCAGGTTGTAGCCTTGGTTAAACCCCAATTTGAAGCAGGTCGGGAGCATATCGGTAAGAACGGGATTGTCAAGGATAAGGCAGTTCACATCAAGGTCTTGGAGGATGTGACTGCTATGGCTGTGGCCACCGGTTTTTCGGTTAAGGCACTTAGTTTTTCTCCTGTTCAAGGCGGTCATGGCAACACTGAATTTTTGGCCTATTTAGAGAAATCCAGCTTGCCTAGTCCGATTGAACACAGTGAAATAAGAAGTATAGTCGATCAAGCACACGAGGAATTTAAGAAGGATGAATAAACGAGAACGATTAGAAGTCATTAAAGATCTGGTAGTCCGATTTCCCATTGATACTCAGGAAGAAATTGTGGAACGCTTGGAAGCGTTGGGGGTTCATGCAACCCAGGCTACTGTGTCCCGTGATATCAAGGAATTGGGCATTATCAAGGTTCCATCAGCAGACATGGGCTATGTCTATGGCTTGCCTAAAAGTAGCCTAGTCAAGGTCAAGTCCAATAATGTTCTTGATTTTGCAGTCATGGACAAGATGGTCAATTTAAAATTGGTACCAGGGAGTGCAACGGTCGTAAAAAGGCAGATTTGTGAGTATTTCCAAGAGGAAATCTTCTCGATTATTGCTGATGATGACAGTATTCTGCTCATTGTAAAGGACCAGGAAACCATCCCCAATTTAGAACGTACGATAAAAGGGTGGTAGGTCATGTTATTAGAAGTTTCGATTAAGAATTTTGCCATTATTGAACAGGTATCCCTCAATTTTGAAAAGGGGATGACCATCCTATCTGGTGAAACGGGGGCCGGCAAGTCTATTATCATCGATGCCATGAACCTGATGTTAGGGGCGCGTGCGACGACGGATGTTATTCGCCACGGAGCAGCCAAGGCAGAGATTGAGGGGCTTTTTTCCTTTGAAAATAGCAGAGCTCTGGAACAGATTTTGAGTGAACAGGGGATTGAAGTTGCGGACGAGCTCATTATCCGTCGGGAAATCCTACAAAATGGTCGTTCGGTCAGCCGTGTCAATGGGCAGATGGTTAATTTGTCTGTCTTGAAACAAATTGGCCAGCACCTAGTGGATATTCACGGCCAACATGACCAGGAAGAATTGATGAAGGCCCAGCACCATATCCGTCTTTTGGACAGCTTTGGAGAAGATGAGTTTTGGGCTTTAAAAGACCGCTATCAGAGTACTTTTGATGCCTATCGTAGCCTCCGCAAACGAGTGCTCGAAAAGCAGAAAAATGAGCAGGAGCATAAGGCTCGCATTGAGATGCTGGAATACCAAATTGCTGAGATTGAAGCAGCAGACCTGCAGTCTGGCGAGGATGTTCAGCTCAATCAAGAGCGGGATAAGTTACTCAATCACAAGCAGATTGCAGATACCTTGACCAATGCTTATGCCCTGTTGGATAATGAAGATTTTTCAAGTTTGAACAACCTTCGTTCAGCCATGGGGGACTTGCAAAGTCTGGAAGAATTTGACCCAGAATACCAGCAGCTATCTTCTAGCCTGACAGAAGCTTATTATGTCGTTGAAGATGTGACCAAGCGTCTCAGCGATGTGGTTGATAATCTAGATTTTGACGGCAATCGTCTCATGCAATTGGAAAGTCGTCTGGATTTGCTCAATACCATTACGAAGAAATATGGCGGAACTGTCGATGATGTTTTGGACTATTTTAGTAAAATCAGTGAAGAATACAATCTATTGACAGGCAATGATTTATCTGGTGATGATTTGGAAGTTCAGTTTAAGAACTTAGAGAAAGAATTGGTTGAACGAGCAGGTCAGCTCAGTCAATCACGCCATGAATTGGCTGTTGTTTTAGAAGATATTATTCGCCAAGAATTGCAAGACTTGTATATGGAGAAAGCTCGTTTCCAGGTTCGTTTTACTAAGGGCAAGTTTAACCGAGAGGGGAATGAAACGATGGAGTTTTACATCTCTACCAACCCTGGTGAAGACTTCAAGCCTTTGGTCAAGGTTGCCTCTGGTGGAGAATTATCTCGTTTGATGTTGGCCATCAAGTCTGCTTTTGCCCGTAAGGAAGGCAAGACCTCCATCGTCTTTGACGAGGTGGATACAGGAGTTTCAGGCCGTGTTGCCCAGGCCATTGCCCAGAAGATTTATAAAATCGGCCAATACGGTCAGGTCCTGGCCATCTCGCATTTGCCACAGGTGATTGCCATCGCGGATTATCAGTTCTTTATTGAGAAAATATCTGATGAACATTCGACCGTTTCCCGCGTCCGCCTTTTGACCAAAGAGGAGCGTATCGAGGAAATCGCCAAGATGTTAGCCGGTGACAAGATTACGGATGCAGCCCGCAGTCAAGCAAAAGAATTGGTTGAAAAAGGTTAGGCAACTAGCCTTTTTTGCTTTTGTTTTTATGTTTATTTTTAGCTTGAAATTTGTTATAATAAAGGATAATACAGAAGAGAACGGAAGGACACTTGATGATGAAAATTAAAATTGTAACAGATTCTAGTACTACAATAGAAGCTGGTTTGGCTAAGGAGTTGGGGATTACCATCATTCCTTTGTCTGTTATGGTGGATGGGGTTGTCTATTCAGATAACGACTTATCAGAAGGTGAGTTTCTCGACTTGATGAGAGGAGCCAAGCACTTACCGAAGACCAGTCAACCACCGGTAGGTCTCTTTGCGGAAACATTTAGCCAATTAGCTAAAGATGGTAGTCAGATTATTGCGATCCTTCTTTCTCATGCCTTGTCAGGAACGGTTGAAGCAGCCCGTCAAGGAGCTACCTTGTCTGGTGCAGATGTGACTGTTCTTGACTCTGGCTTTACCGACCAGGCAGCAAAATTTCAGGTAGTGGAAGCGGCTAGACTGGCACAAGCTGGTGCTAACAAGGAAGAAATCCTTACGGTCATTGAAGAGGTCAAAGATAAGACTGAACTATATATCGGGGTATCTACCCTAGAAAATCTTGTTAAGGGCGGTCGTATCGGTCGTGTACAAGGTATGCTCAGCAGTCTGCTCAACATTCGAGTTATCATGGAAATGAAGAACCATCAATTAACTCCGATTGTAAAAGGTCGGGGCAATAAGACTTTCAAAAAATGGTTGGATGAATTTACGAGTGGTCTGAACAATAAAGAACTTGCAGAAATTGGTATTTCCTACTCAGGCAAGGCTGATTTTGCCAATGAAATAAAAGACTTACTCCAGCCCCATGTAGAAACAGATATTTCTGTATTGGAAACAGGTTCTATCATTCAAACCCACACGGGTGAGGATGCCTGGGCTATCCTAGTTCGCTATGAATAATCGGAAGTTGATACAGGGACTTGTCTTCTTTTTTCTCTGTTTATTAGGGTCAATCTTCCTATTCCATCAGTTAATCCCACAGGCGCCGTCACGCATCAGTCAGGAAGAGCTAGGTCTTTCAGTGAATAGGAAATTTCGCTATTTGGCTCTTGGGGACTCCTTGACAGAAGGAGTGGGAGATGTGACAGGTCAAGGTGGTTTTGTCCCCTTGCTTGCCCAGTCGCTAGTCAATGAGTACGGTTATGAGGTAGACGTTCAAAATTTTGGAGTTTCCGGCAATACCAGTAAGCAAATCTTGAAGCGGATGAAGGAGAATGAGGAACTCAAACAGGCCTTAAAAGAAGCTGATTTATTAACTTTGACGGTCGGTGGAAATGATCTTCGTAAGGTCATTGTCAGTAATTTAAGTAACCTCAAGCTCTCTACCTTTGATAAGCCGGCAAGGGAATACGGGAGAAATCTAGAAAAGATTGTCAAACGGGCAAGACAGGAGAATGCCGATCTCCCTATCTATATTTTGGGAATTTACAATCCCTTCTATCTCAGTTTTCCTGAATTGACCGAGATGCAGACTGTGGTTGATAAATGGAATCAGACAACCAAGCAAATCACGGAAAAATACAAGGATGTTTACTTTGTAGAAATCAATGACTTGTTCTATAAAGGTTTGGAAGGCGAGATGGGGCTTAGCCAGTCTAGTTCGGCTAGCACAAATAATTTATTGTACGAAGATGATCATTTTCATCCCAATAATACGGGATATGAAATCATGAAAAAAGCACTATTGGAGAAGATGTATGAAACTGAGAAAAGCTGGACACCTTAATATCTGGAAGTGGCTCTTCTTGGTGCAATTGGCTTTGACATTGGGGGCGGGTCTGGTTTTTCTAAATCGTATCCAAGTTAAGAGAGAAAATATGACGGAATTGGTACCATCTAGCCAGACAGACGCAAAAGTGGGGACTTTCGCGACCAACCGTGAAGCCCTTAATCAAACCATTGCCAACTATTTAAAAGATTACCAAACGGAGAAATTTTCTTACCAATTATTTGTGACTAACCAACAGGTTGTTTTTGAGGGAACCTATCAGGTATTTGGTGTAGATATCCCCTTGTATATCTATTTTCAACCTCTCAAAATGGAAGATGGCAATGTTCTTCTACGAATATTGGAAATTTCAGCAGGAAATCTGTCCTTGCCCAAGGCAGAAGTTTTAGCCTATCTGCAAAAAAACTACAAATTACCCACCTTTGTCAAAATAAATTCCCAAGAGGCAGCAATTCAGTTAAAAATAACAGAATTGGACAATAAATTTGGCCTTTACGGTCAGGCCAATACCATTGATTTATACAACGACCAAATTATTGTTGATATATACAGAAAAAGGTAAGAAACCAGCATTAAAAACTTGACCAAATGGCTAAATTTCGGTACACTATAAAAGTGAGTAAAATCTCAGAAAATTATTGGAGGACTTAGCAAAATGGCTAATAAACAAGATTTGATTGCAAAAGTTGCAGAAGCAACTTCATTGACTAAAAAAGATTCAGCAGCAGCTGTTGATGCAGTATTTGCAGCAGTAGCAGACTACCTTGCAGCTGGTGAAAAAGTACAATTGATCGGCTTCGGTAACTTTGAAGTTCGTGAGCGTTCAGCACGTACAGGTCGTAACCCTCAAACAGGTGCAGAAATCAAAATCGCAGCATCTAAAGTACCTGCTTTCAAAGCTGGTAAAGCACTTAAAGACGCTGTAAAATAATTCAGCATGAAAAAGCCCGTCATATCAAGCTTTCTAGCTTGTCCGACGGGCTTTTTTTGTGTTTAAGGGGCAAATAAGGGGCAAAACTTTAGTAGTTTTCCATGATATCTGCCACATTTGATTTCATTTTCTTAGTAACGTGGGTATAAATTTGGATAGTTGTCTTGGCATCTGCATGCCCCACACGGTCCATAATAGCTTTTAAAGGGACATTATTCTCAGCTAGACGGCTGACAAGATTGGATGACCTTGTGACAGGTAATCGACAAATTGTATCACAGTACTTGTAACTTTGGAAAAACAAAAAAACCAGCCTTGTAGACTGATTTTTAAGGAGATTTATGAAAAATTTTAGGATACACTTATAGTATAACTGAATTTTAGGATAATTCATCAGTCCTTAGACCTATTTTGATAAAAAATGAATGTGTGTTATAATAGAAATCAAAAATTAGGGGGATAAAGTTATGACTATTAGGAGAGCTAGACAGTCTGATATTTCAGCATTGAATGAGTTGCTGCAAGAGATTTTACAGGTTCATCATCAGGCACGACCAGATATTTTTAGGTGTGAAGGTCAAAAATTTTCTGAGGAACAATTAAGGAAGTTATTGGACAATCCCGCTAAGTCAGTTTTTGTTTATGAACTGGAAGGTCAGGTTCTTGGTCATCTTTTTTGTGAGATCACGATTGCGACTGGTGATGTATTAGAACCAGTCAAGACCTTGTATATTGATGATCTGTGTGTGGCCTCTTCTGTGCGTGGTCAAAAAATTGGTGAGCAATTGTATACATTTGCTCTCTCTTATGCTAAGGAGCAGGGCTGCCACAATCTAACCTTGGATGTATTGGCAGACAATGTGGGGGCTGTTCGCTTTTATGACCGTTTGGGTATGAAACCACAAAAATTCCGTATGGAGCAACTAATTGATTAAAAAAAGAGGGGTTCCCTCTTTTTTAGTGTTCTCTCATTTTTGCTAAGAGCTTTTGCGCAGTTTCAAGGTTGCTGTGTTTTTCCTGACGCAAGAGTTGGGCTAATTGGTCCACCTCATCTTCCTCAGCGCCAGCAAGCAGGGCCAGGGATTTGGCATGGAGTTTCATGTGTCCCGCCTGAATGCCAGAGGTGACTAGAGCACGCAGGGCTGCAAAGTTTTGACAGAGCCCGACAGAAGCGATGATGGAGGCCAGTTGGCGGGCCTTGGGCTGGTTGAGCAGGTCAAAAGCAACTGCCACCTTGGGATTGAGTCCAATGGAGCCACCGACCGATGCAATCGAAAGGGGCAGGGTGATGGAGCCGACCAAATGCTCCCCGTCAACTGTCCAAGTGGATAGCCCTTTATAGTGGCCATTACGACTAGCAAAAGCATGAGCGCCAGCCTCCACCGCCCGCCAGTCATTGCCAGTCGCAATCACCACGGCATCAATACCGTTAAAAATCCCCTTGTTATGGGTCGCAGCACGATAGGGATCTAGTTGAGCCAGTTTGCTAGCCAGGGCGATTTTTTGAGCAGTTTTTTGGGCAATAGTAGAGCTGGTAGCAAGACTTGATATGGAAAGACGACACTGGGCAGTGACCAGAGATTCGGTTGCATAGTTGGACAGAATTCCCATCAAGGCTTGTCCTTGACTGAGTTCTTCTAAGTCATCCTTAATGGCTTCTAGCATGTTATTGAGAATATTAGCCCCCATGGCTTCCTGGACATCCACCTGAAGATAGACAATCAGAAACTCATCCTTACTTTCCACAGTCAAATCACGAGTGCCCCCTCCCCGTTTCACAATAGATGGGTGGGCTTGATTGGCAGTTTCTAAAATATTGTCCTTTTGGTCAAGAATAGCTTGTTTTGCTCTGTTATGGTCAGGAACATCAAAAAGTGCTACCTGTCCAATCATGATGCGGTTGTGGATGGTGCTTGTAAAACCGCCAGACCGGGCAATGATTTTGGCTCCGAAAGAGGCAGCTGCAACCACAGAAGGTTCTTCAGTGACCATTGGTACAGAATACATTTGTCCATCCACAAGCAGTTCAGGCAGAACAGAGAAGGGCAGGGAAAAAGTTCCCAGATGGTTTTCCGCCATCTTACCTGCAATTGCTTCAGGTAGGTTTTCATCCTTGTAAAGAATGTCTAGGCTATCTTCAGATAGGGAACGATGGTGATGGAGAATGTCAATGCGTTCTTGGCGTGATTTTTTATAGAATCCTGAGAAATGTGCCATGATTTCCTCTTTCTAATTTCTAATGAAAAGCGCCCTTGGTTGAGAGCCAAAGGGCGCCGTTTTGGGGAGCGGGAAAGAACTTGACTGATAGAAAAGAGTTCGTCTTCCCGCCCCCGCACAGTTGATTAGGTCAGATTTAGAGTGTGGTAACACGAATAAATCTGCCAATCAACCACTGCGCTGAGATGTTGACGCTAACTGTGAAAAGTGTGCTGGAAATTCGATCAGCCTATCATTCATTATTCCAATGAATGATAGGTAAAATACTTATTTACGATAAATCCGTTTGTGTTTATCTACTTGGATGAGGGCGAATGGTGTTGGATCTGCTGGGAGATCAATGGACGTACCTGTTTCGTCTAGGCTGATTTCTTGGAAAAAGATATTTTCGTATTCTTCCATGCTGAGTTTGGTCCGTTGGTTGAGGCTTTCTAAGCGATTTTGGTCTAATTGTTTCTGGTATCCTTCAACAAGGGAACCGCTGAAAATTTCACAGACAGCACCGCTACCATAGCTATAAAATAGGATTTGATTCCCTGCCTCAAGCGCTCTGCTATTTTCCAATAGGGAAAGGAGAGAGAGGAAGATGGAGCCAGTGTAGATGTTGCCGACAACCTTGTTATAGACAATGGCTTCTTGGAAGCGCTCTGTCAAGCGGTTAAGGGTTTCTTCATTTTTAGCGATGGCTTGCAAACCTTTGAGACCTTGCTTGGAGAAGGGGATGTGCAAGCACATGGCTGCAAAATCTTCAAGTGACTTACCAGTTTTCTTTTGGTAGTAGTCAAAGGTTGTGGTCAAGCAGTCAGTGTATTGCTCCGTAGAGAAGCGACCGTCAACACGAGGGTACTTGTCGTAGTTAGGTCTCCAGAAGTCATAAATATCGCGAGTCTGGCAGACATTGTCATTGCTGAGGACCATGATGCGTGGGTTGGCTGTGACCAACATGGCAACTGCACCAGCACCTTGAGTTGGCTCACCACCTGATTCTAATCCATACTTGGCAATGTCACTAGCGATGACCAAAACCTTCGAGTCTGGAAATTGAGCGATGTGGCTCTTAGCTAAACTGAGTCCAGCTGTTGCTCCATAGCAGGCCTCCTTCATTTCAATGGAACGAGCAAATGGCTGGATGCCTAACAAACCGTGAATAGATACAGCAGCAGCCTTACTCTGGTCCACGCTTGACTCTGTTCCGACGATGACCATGTCGATGGTCTGCTTGTCTTCTTCAGTCAAGATTGCTGCAGCAGCTTGAGCTCCGAGTGAGACAATATCTTGAGTAACTGGTGCGACAGCCATTTCTGACTGAAGTAGTCCGATTTTAAATTTATTGGGATCGATGTTGCGGGCTTGGGCTAGATCAGCCAAGTCTAAAACAAAATCTGGCGCCGCAAAGCCGATTTTATCAATACCGATGTTCATAAGTGTTCCTTCCAACCTATTACTTGTTTTACGCATGAGAAATAATGAGGCTAATTCCTTGACCGCCTCCGATACAGAGGGCACAGAGTCCCAACTGTTTGTCTTGTTTGTTGAGTTCATGGATCAGACTGACCAAGATTCGACTACCGCTGGCTCCGATTGGGTGGCCCAGCGCAATGGCACCGCCGTTGACATTGACTTTGGTAGGGTCGGCACCTAATTGTTTGACAACGGGAATAGACTGAGCTGCGAATGCTTCGTTTAGTTCGAATAAATCAATATCTTCAATAGTTTTACCGATTTTTTCAAGAGCTTTTTTACTCGCAGTTACTGGCCCCATGCCCATAAGGGCAGGGTCTAGACCACTGGTTGCATAGCTTTCAATAAAGGCTAGTGGTTCAATGTTCAATTGCTTAGCTTTCTCTTCTGACATAAGCACAAGGACTGCGCAGCCATCATTGATACCTGAGGCATTGGCAGCTGTGACCGTACCGTCTTTTTTGAAGGCAGGTCGAAGTGTTGCTAATTTATCAAGTGGGGTCAGACGAGGATATTCATCTTGGTCAAAGATACTTTCACCTTTTCTACTTTGAAGCTTAATAGGAACAATCTCATCTGCGAAGCGACCTTCGGCAATAGCCTTGGCAGCCTTTTCTTGACTAGCGTAGGCAAAGGCATCTTGTGCTTCACGACTGATTTGGTAGCGTTCGGCAACATTTTCCGCCGTAATGCCCATGTGGTAGTCATTGAAGGCGTCTGTCAGACCGTCTGTCAGCATGGAATCTTCTAAGCTGATATGACCAAATTTGCTACCAAATCGGCTAGTTTTGGATAGGTAGGCAGCCTGGCTCATGATTTCAATGCCTCCAGCAACAACTACATCGTTGTCGCCTAGTAGGATGGATTGGGCGGCCAGGAGGACTGATTTTAGCCCAGAGCCACAAACCTTATTGACACAGTAAGCTGAGGTGGTTTCTGGAAGTCCAGCCTTGAGAGCAATCTGGCGAGCAATATTTTGTCCGTGACCAGATGAAAGGACATTTCCGAAGATTACTTCGTCGATAAGGTCAGCTGGGATGTGTTTATTTTGTAGGGCTGCTTCAAGGACCTGAGCCCCCAAATCAGCGATGTTTATATCTTTTAGACTACCTCCGAAACTGCCAATGGCAGAACGGTAGGCAGACACGATAGCTACTTTTTGCATGATAACTCCTATATGGTATCGTTTTGAACTGTCGTGTTCAGCCCAACTATTATACCATGATTTTATTTTTTTTCATAAGAAGAAAGGTAGGTCTACAGACTGAATTTACATGAAAGTGAATGAAAGCGTAAACAGATTGTGGAAAAGCTAGCATTTTTTTACATTTTCGTGTAAAATAGAGAAGTATAAGAGGGAAACCTCAAAATATAAAGGAGAATCCATAAATGGTAAAATTGGTTTTTGCTCGCCATGGTGAGTCTGAATGGAACAAAGCTAACCTTTTCACTGGTTGGGCTGATGTTGATTTGTCTGAAAAAGGTACTCAACAAGCAATCGATGCTGGTAAGTTGATCAAAGAAGCAGGTATTGATTTTGACCTTGCTTTTACATCAGTATTGAAACGTGCTATCAAGACAACAAACTTGGCTCTTGAAGCTGCAGATCAATTGTGGGTACCAGTTGAAAAATCATGGCGTTTGAACGAGCGTCACTATGGTGGATTGACTGGTAAAGACAAGGCTGAAGCTGCTGCTGAATTCGGTGACGAGCAAGTTCACATCTGGCGTCGTTCATACGATGTATTGCCACCAGAAATGGCAAAAGACGATGAGCATTCAGCACATACTGACCGTCGTTACGCTCACCTTGACAGCTCTGTTATTCCAGATGCTGAAAACTTGAAAGTAACGCTTGAGCGTGCCCTTCCATTCTGGGAAGACAAGATTGCTCCAGCTTTGAAAGACGGCAAAAACGTATTCGTAGGCGCACACGGTAACTCAATCCGTGCCCTTGTAAAACACATCAAAGGCTTGTCTGATGACGAAATCATGGATGTGGAAATTCCAAACTTCCCACCACTTGTTTTCGAATTGGATGAAAACTTGAACATTGTGAAAGAGTACTACTTGGAAGCATAATTCATTGACACCTGAGCTTGCTCGGGTGTTTTTGCATACAGAGTAGAAGTTTTTTTACTGAGAATATGATATACTTAGACTATTAACAGACAAAAGGAGTTTATGATGGCTAGTAAAAAAATGTTGCACGCTTGTTTGCGTGTTGAAAACTTAGAAGCATCTCAGAAATTTTATGAAGAGGCTTTCGGATTTAAAGAAACTCGTCGAAAAGATTACCCAGAGCACAAGTTTACCTTGGTCTACTTGGCACTTGACGGTGATGACTTTGAGATTGAGTTGACCTATAACTATGATCACGGTCCTTATATTGTAGGAGATGGTTTCTCACACCTGGCCCTTTCCTCAGATGATTTGGAAGGTGATAATGCCAAGCATAAGGAGCTGGGCTATCCAACCACAGACATTAAGGGCTTGCCAGGTAGTCCAGGTCGCTACTATTTTGTGACAGATCCAGATGGCTACCGTGTAGAAGTCATCCGTGCTAATTAAGCTTAAAAGATTGCCTAGGCAGTCTTTTTTTCTATGAACAGGAAGAGGGTTCGTTTTGAGGGTTGAACAATTTTTGATATGCTTGACAGAAAGAGAATAAACCTATATTATAGTATAAGGTGAATATGAAAAGGAATAAATACAAAATGAAAAGGTTGTTTTGGCTTCTCTTGAATGCATTTCTAGTAGCCATGATGGTGGTTGCAAGTATTTATCTATACCGCAACTTCCAAGATTGGCAATTAACGCATTTTATTAAAGAAAAAGAAGAATTGGTACTGAAAGGACAAGCATCGGATTTAGAAGAGGGGAATATCGGTTCTACCCATGTGGTTGCGACCATACCCAAAGACCCGTCTGGTCAGAGAATTACCCAACTAGAACAAAAAATTGTGGGACATATCCGTCATAAGTTAGGCTATAAGAAGCCATCGGGAAAGATAAAAAATGTCCTTGTGGTTCATGCCAAGGAGGGACAGACCAATTTTAAGAAGGTTCGGGCTCATGAGATCCATAGTGAGCAGTATGCTGTCCAACCCTTACAAGTGAAAAAAGAGGGAGAAGTTACCCCAGAGCGTGTCCTGTTGACAGAAGATCAGCAACTCTTCACCTTGGGAGATATGTTTCTAGACTTGAATGCTGCTAAGACCATCATGGTCAATAAGTTTCAGGAAAAATTGACCAGTCAAGGCTTGGATGAGGCAGAAAAAGCAAGGATTATTGCAGAGTTTCAAAATTTAGACTTGGAAACAGTCGTTTTTAGTTATGCTAATAGTCAATTGGTTCTGGCATTGTCTGAGGAAGTCTTTAAGACAGCTAGTCTGGAACTAGCTATTTCAGATTTCTTCCCGATTATGAAGGGAGATTATCTGGCAGATGTTGATAAGGCCAATTATGATCAGTATCTTGCTCAAAACCAAGTGGATAAAAAAGCCCTTCGTCAAATTGCCTTGACCTTTGATGATGGGCCAAATCCTGCAACGACACCAGTTATTTTGGATCTTTTAAAGAAATACAATGCTAAGGCGACCTTCTTTGTATTGGGAAGTGTCGTAGAAGGAAATGAGGCAATCCTCCAGCGTATGGTAGCGGAAGGGCATGAAGTCGCCAACCATACTTGGAGTCATCCGAATTTGACCCATCTTTCTACTGAGCAAGTTAAACAAGAAATTGAGTTGACACAGGCTATCGTTGAAAAAGCTATCGGTAAGCGGCCAACCATGATGCGTCCGCCATTTGGAGCAGTTAATCAGGCGGTGGTAGATGCCATGGGGCTTCCATCAATCTACTGGAATGTGGATACGGAGGACTGGTTGAATCGGGATAGTCATACGATTTTTGGTAGAGTGAAAGATCTGGCTTGCCCAGGCTGTATCATTCTCATGCATGACATTCATCAACCGACTGTGGATAGTTTGGAACCTGTCTTACAGTTCCTTACATCTGAGGGCTACACTCTGGTGACTGTAACAGAATTATTGGGACCAAATCTAAACCCTCAACACATTTACTATGACCAGGAAAACAATGGTCCGGCACAATATTAAAAGGAGGTTTCGACCTCCTTTTCTCTATACTTTATATAATTCTTGGTTCTTCAAGATGACTTCTTGGACATCAGCGTATTTTTTCAATTGCTTGACTTCACTTGGGCTAGATACTAAGGTAATGACCAATCCGTCCTTGCCCATGCGCCCAGTGCGTCCAGCACGGTGGGTATAGGCCTCTTGATCGAATGGAACTTCAAAGTTAAGGACGCATTCCAAATTATCAATATCAATCCCACGCGCTACCATATCGGTTGCAAGCAAGAGATTGAGCTCGTGGTTTTTGAAACGCTCAATGATGACCTTGCGGAATTTAACATTAACATCAGAGGCTAGGGAAACAGCATTCACCCCATTATAAAGGAGTTTATCTTCGCTTGCACCAAGGTCTGACAGGCTATTGAAGAATGTAAGAGCACGAAAATCTGGAATATTGGCAAACTTACGTAGAGTTTCCAAACGGTCGCGCTTGTCCACCATCATATAGCAATGCTGGATATTGTCTAATTTCTGTTCAGATAAGTCGATACTTTCAATATCTTGAGCAATCTTTTGGCGGTCAAACTTAGCTGTTGCGCTCATGTAAATCAACTGGTGGTCACGTGGCACATAGCTAATAATCTTTTCCACAAAATGATATTGGGAATCAGAAAAGAGTTGGTCAAATTCATCTAAGACAATGGTATTGACATTCATCATCTTGATTTTTTTCAATTTTATCAATTCAAAAATGCGACCAGGAGTTCCAATCAGGATTTCCGGTCCTTTTTTTAATCGCTCAATCTGGCGTTTCTGGCTGGAACCAGAAAGAAAGAGTTGGGCGTCAAGACCAATAGCCTCTGACCAGGTTTTGCAGACGTCAAAGATTTGCCCAGCCAACTCGGTATTGGGTGCTAGGATGAGTAATTGTTGGGCCTTTTTAGGTGTCAAAGCCAGCAAGCTAGGCCAGAGGTAGGCAAGTGTCTTACCCGTACCTGTTGGGCTGATTGCCAATAGGGATTTTCCAGTTTTGATTGGCTGGAAGGCTTGGACTTGGATGGGCGTAAAGTCCTCAAAGCCAAGTTGACTTAGCTGGTCAGTCCAGCTGGTTGGGAAATTAGTTTTCATGGGTATCCGCCTTAAAGGTTATTCCTGCGTCTTGGCGCATGGTGTAGAGAGTATGATGGACCGCCTCAGCCACATCCAGCCATTCTTCTGCTAGCTCATGATTGTTCTGCTGGATGACTTGGGCAATGGCTTGCGCTTCCTCCAGCATAGAATCTTCCTGCGCTTGGATAGGGAGGACAATTTGGCTACCATCATGTTTGGTAAAAATAGCAGAGCTGATATGTTGGCAGGCGTTGAGGGTGAGGGTGCCATCACTGGTATAAATTTCACTCGGTAGATTGCTAGTGATATTCTTTCCAGCCTGAATGCTTACTAGAAAATCATCATAAATCAGTTGCCCAGTCCCATTCAAATCAATGGAGGATGGGAGTTGTTGAGCCGTATAGCGAGCCGCATTTGGTCTGCCAAAGAGGCCAATGGCAGTATAGAGGGTATAGACACCCAGATCCATCAAGGCTCCGCCAGAAAAATCAGTTGAAAAGATATTTGGGGTCTGTCCTGCCAAGAGGTCAGGCATTTTAGAAGAATATTTGGCATAGGAGAAGTTGGCCCCCAAAACAGTCTTATCCTTCAAGAAGTCCCTAATAATAGCGATGGCTTCCTCGTGGTAATTGCGAGCTGCTTCAAATAGGAAGACACCATTATCCTTGGCAATCTGACGAAGCTGGGCCAATTCTTGAGGTGTGGACACCATAGGCTTTTCAACGATAGCGTGTTTACCACTAGAAAGGACTGCCTTAGCTTGCTCAAAATGCAAGGCATTTGGGCTGGCAATATAGACCAAGTCAATCGGTGCAGAAAGGAATTTTATCCATTCTGTGTATAATTTTACATTTTCGTAATTTGTTGAAAATGACATAGCAGTTTCCAGTTTTCTTGAAAATATCGCTGATAATTGAAGATATTTACTCAAATGAGCAGAGGAAATGAACTTGTGACTGATGTCTGAAGTACCAATAATACCAAAATTTAGCATAAATTCTCATTTCTTTATGTGTTATCCTTTCCATTATACCATGTTTCATGGTAAAATAGTATTGAAAATAGAAGGAGATGATGATGACTCAGAAACCCATTATTATTGGCGTAACCGGCGGATCTGGGGGTGGCAAGACAAGTGTGTCGCGTGCCATTCTGGATAATTTCCCAAATGCTCGCATATCAATGATTGAACACGATTCTTACTATAAGAATCAGTCACACCTAACCTTTGAAGAACGGATATTGACCAATTATGACCATCCACTAGCCTTTGACACAGATTTGATGATTTACCATCTGGGTGAATTGTTGGCAGGGCGTTCGGTGGATATTCCGATATATGATTACACTCAGCACACCCGTTCAGATAAGACCTATCGTCAGGAACCACAAGATGTATTTATTGTGGAAGGTATTTTGGTATTGGAAGACAATCGGTTACGGGATTTGATGGATATTAAAATCTTCGTCGATACTGACGATGATATTCGCATCATTCGCCGTATTAAGAGAGATATGGAAGAACGTGGGCGTAGCTTAGATAGTATCATTGAACAGTACACCACGGTGGTGAAACCTATGTATCACCAGTTTATCGAGCCGACCAAGCGCTATGCAGATATCGTCATTCCTGAAGGCGTCAGCAATCTTGTAGCCATCGACTTGATCAACACCAAGGTGGAGAGTATATTAAGAGAGCGTGGTTAAGATGCCCAAGCAGAGAATATTACCCCATATAATACTAGGGATAATGGGTGCTAGCGGTCAGATGGTAACTGGTAAGCAGATTACCGACTATGTTCAACGCGATTTAGGAGAATTTTGGCAGGTAGCTCATAGCCAAGTCTATCCAGAGCTAAAACGCATGACCAAGGAAGAGTTGATTACCTGTCATGCTGTTCCTGGCAATGAAAAAGAGAAGCAGTATGCTATGACTGCGACAGGTCGTCAGCTTTTGGAAGATTGGCTATCCATTCCAAATGATGAAACTCCTCAACAAAAGGATCTGTTTTCTATTAAGATGTTTTTTATCCGTGATAAAAATGACCCGCGGATACCAGGTTTGTTGGAGAATCAAATTGAATTAGTCACCAAGCACTTGAAACACCTAGACAGTCGCAAGGTTGAGTTATTCTCAACCAAGGAGAGTATTCAAGACAACTATGGTCACTACTTGATTTTGACCCGAGCAATTGAGCGCAATCGTGCCCAGCTCAAGTGGTTGGAAGATACCTTAGCAAGTTTGTAACGGTTCGCACGTTGTCAAGTCAAGTGCAACAAGTTCATTGATAACTAGAGTTCCAGAGGTTAAGTTGTTTGGGCTAGCCCAAACAGGAATTTTG